>JBASTK010000103.1:0-10694 GCA_049274855.1 Candidatus Sungiibacteriota bacterium
GAACGGCAATGCCACCAACGACTTTCCATCCAAATACATCATATCAAAAACAAAAGCGGCAAGGGGAATCTTCGCGGCTACGGACGCAATATTATGCTTGCGTTTTCTTTGCACTGTCTCCTGAAAAAGCGTAAATACGCCCGTATCCGGATGATACCCGATTGCCTCCGAGTCCAAAATGGCGGACTGCACCGATAATTTTTTTGCAGCTTCAACGATCTCAGGAAACATCATCGTCGTGCGCTCTAAATTGCGCGAAAAAAGCTCCACGCGTTTTTCATTTCTTTCATGCCAAATATGAATCTGCGTACGAAAACCGTCAAGTTTTGGCTCAACCGTCACCGCAGGACCCGCTTTTTCAATCACCGCGTCCATATTCTGCAGTCGTTCGGCAAGCGATGGCCGTATAGGAATCCCGGGGTCCGCGTGCGTACGCGCAAGCGCATCAAAACCTCCGCGTTTTACCTTAACCGCAATAGCGCCGATATCGGCAAGACAATTATATGCGCGCTCAATTTTTTTGCGGCCGGATTTGTCCCCCGTAAGCATAGATGAAAACGCATCCATCAGGGTCGCATCAGAGAACCCGAGACGCAATTTCCCCACGGGGATCCTGCTGACGAATTTTGCGGAATAAGGATCAATCCATCCTAAAAGTTCAGCGAATTTTTGCACTTTGCGCTCCTGACTCCCCTCTCCAGATTCCTCTGCAATATCCCACAACACATCATATACCGCGACAACTGAAATATCTTGTTTTTTGTGAGCGTTTCTTTGATCAGATGCGTACGCATACGCCACATCGCCTAAATCCCCTCCTGCCTTAAAGCGACGGCGGACATCTTCGAGTGTCTTGCCGTATGCTACGGCAAGAATCTGCATCATCATCTTCTCAGCGATCTGAAACTCACGCCCGCGATAGGCAGGCGCCAATTCGCCGAGCAGAAGATAGCACATCTTATCAATTTCTTTCGTATCCGCGCGCGTGAGCAAATCAGTCAAAATCTCCGTCATCGCGTTCCGCGATGGCGTCTCCTCCAATTTCCTGAGATACTGGGCAAGATCAGAAAAACGCATACTTAATAAGTAGTCCTAAATCCGCGCTTGACCACGCGGCTGGGGTTGGATCCGCACCGGTATTGGCCCGCGATTACAATGGTCGTAGCGCTCGCTCCTTTGGAAAAACGTACCGTGTAGCAGGCATCGGATGGCACGACTACTCCTTCAGCAACAAAACAATCCTCGCCTTGCACAACCGTACAAAGCGCCTCCTGCTGGCGATCCTGATACAGCGTCCGCTCAATCCCCTGATCCGCGGCATAAAGCGCACGAAACGAATCGCTCGCCTCGCCGGAGATTCTTAATTCTCCAATCACCACATTAAAAATACCCATACTGATGGAAAGGATAGCGGAAAGCAGAACGATCACGAGTAAAAGCGTGATGCCATCTTGGGAAGAACACCGCATGCGTTTTGCTTTTGGATTTTGGATTTTTGATTTTATTTGAAATTTGGAATTTGTCATTTGAAATTTTTCTATAAATCCCGCAACCGTTGCACTACCATTGTCTCCAAGTCCATTCGCGAATCAAACGCCCGCTTCCCGCCTTTTGAATTAACACTCATTGCCACCATCACCCACGGCTGACCGTCTACAGGTCCACGTATCGTGCCGCCAATCTTAAATCGCAAGCGCTCCACCGCAACCTCATCTGCCATCAAGGGCTTGGCAAGAGAAAAATTTGTCGTACCGACCAGCCGCATAATGTTATCTCCCGAAAGGCAATACACGCGCCGCTCGCCTCCCGATGTCATAAAACTCAATTCCTCCCCTGTAGCGCTGCCGCAATGCGCGGATAAGGTGTACTCTGAACCTGTTCTTATTTCTTTTGTCATCAGCTCCATACTGAATCGGATATTATCCTGAGTCGCCTGGACATTCGCGGCTTTAAGCTGAGCATTAGATACGCCAAGCATCACGCCGATGGAAGTAGTAACGAGCACCGAAAAAATCCCAATAGAGATAATCATCTCCAGCAAAGTAAAACCCCTTCGCAAATCCAAATGACAAAATCCAAATGTCAAATCAATGACGAAAGCCCAAAATCCAAATGGGTATCCACGGGTTTTGACATTTTGATTTTGGATTTGATTTGACATTTGAGTTTTGAATTTTGGATTTATAGGTTTACCTCCAATTATATAATCGCTCCTGAAGCTTCATACTCCGATCGTTCCCGTGTTCATTCCAAGTAACAGTGGCTACGATATCCATTTGATCGCTCGCAGGAATATCATTGTCCGGATTGTCCGGAGGACTTGTAATTTCCACGCACCGCGAAAATATAGTTCCAGAACCGCTCGCATAGCCATAAGTGCCTGCGTTGGGCGACTGGATAGCCGACTCAAAAAGCAACGGATCTGAACAAGAGATAGAGATCTTCGGCGTTACAATAGTCACACAAGGAGCGGTACGAATCGCCATCAACGACTGCATATCCACACCCGCTTGCAGGCGATGCATCGGCATGCCGTCAGGATCACGATTCCATTGCCATACCGCAGGACCGTTCAAGTTATCGCACATAATATTATTCTCGCGAACAAGGCGCATAATCTCCAGTCCTTCCTGTGCAAGATTCGCCGCGATAACTTTATTTTTAGAAAACGAAAAAGAAAACAGCCCGCGCGTAATCAATGACACCGGACCCACCACCGCCGCAAGAATAACCGTAAGGGCAACCACGGTCTCCAACAAAGTAAAACCTGCGGTTTTACCCTGTTGGAAATCCCAATGCCAAAATCCAAATGACAAATCAAACCCAAAACCCAAATGTCTGAAAAAACGTTTTAGGATTTGAGGCATTAAAACATTCATTTGATATTTTGGCTTTAACATTTGACATTTATTCATCGAATGCTTACCTGACCGCTCGTTCGTACCGTCACGGTCTTTGTCACATTTCCCGATGCGGCGGTCAATTCTATCTTCAATATATCCCCCAAGGTATTGCCATCCTGATCTCCGATAAAAACTGCGGCTTCGGGTGCCGCAAAAATAATATGCGCGACTGCCACCGTAGCAGGATTATTTAATGCATCAGTATAGGTAAGAGATTTCACTTTCACCCCTCTTTCAAAAATTTGGTCATCCCCTATCCGTGCATCCGGGTCATCAAGGATCACTGATGTATCATATTTATTATCGCGCGTCAAATCCGCAAAAAGAACATACACAGACGCGCCCTGCGTCAGCCGCAATCCCACGGCAGAAGGGATTTTTGGACCTGCATTTGTATTCACTTGTGTGACCGCAAGCGATGTATTCTGTACTTTACGGATCGCAAGCGCCAATTCACGAACTGCTCGGCTCAGCGCTGATCCCTCATGCAAACCAGTAAAACTCACGAGCACCATGCCGCTGATAGTCACCATAATCGTCATCATCACCACCACCTCCACCATAGTAAAACCGCGCCCGAATGCAAATTGCAAAGCGCAAAAGTCAAATCTTCGGTATCCCGCCGCGACGGGATCGTTTTTACTTTTTCCTTGTCGTTTTGCCCTTTTCATTTTGCGTTCCTATCTCTATTATAGCAGAAGGTCGAGTCCGGTAAAAGCGAAAAAGGAATCGGCAAAAAACCAAGCGACAAGGGTACCTGCAATAATGAATGGACCAAAAGGGATGCGGCTTTGCAAGCCCTTTTTGCCAAGCGATAATAAAACAACGCCGACAATGCCGCCAAGCCAAAATGAAAAAAGAAATGCGGCGAATGATGCCGGAAATCCTACGGCAAGCGCGGTGGCAAGAATGAGCTTAGCATCGCCAAACCCCATCCACCGGCCGCGCGAGAAAAACCATAATGCGGCGAAAAATAAAGCAAATGTCAGAGCGGCTATGGTATCTATGAGAAGCGCCCCGCGGACTATGCCCGCGGCAATGCCAAAAAGCAAGAGTATTGCCGTCGCGCCGTCCGGAAGAATCTGAAACTTGAAATCCGACACCACGAGGACAATCAGAGCGGCCATCGCCGGAAACGCCAAAAAAAACAGAAATGCCTGCCCAAAACCCCCTGCGACAGCAGGGAAAAATCGCCAAGCCAAAAACAAAAAGGCAAGCGCGGTCCCCGCCTCAACCAGAGGATACTGCCACGAAAGCACGGTACCGCATGAGCGGCACCGTGCTTTTTGCCAAAGAAAACTGATAACCGGAATAAGCTCGCGCGCGCGGAGTTTCGCCCCGCAGTGATCACACCGCGATCTACCGCCCAAATGGGCAATCCTTGCCCAAGGCGAGCCTCGCCGCGGCGGGCCGCCCAATCCCTCTCCCCGCGCCCCGCGCAAGATCACGACATTGAGAAAACTCCCAATGACAAGACCTATGACAGAAGCGAGAAAAAGAATGCTAAAGACAGGCGGTAAAAAAACAATCATCAGACATCAAGACGCATTAGGGCACCGCATCATAAATCGGGTCTGTCCCCGCAAATCCGTTTACATACGCAGTCGCCGGACAGCCGCTCGCTGTACCGGTAGAGACGCAGTCCTTATCGCTATTAAGGACAGGGTTGGTCGTCTGCTCAAGCGTAGCGCCCAAATGATAAGTGCTATTAACAGTACCTGATGTATTGGTCGCATACCAATAACAATTCGTTGCCGCAGGCAAATTCGGATCGCGCGCCACCTGCGGGATATATCCGCCGCTCGCAAGGACCTCAAGACCCGTTGAAAGTGTCGCGGTGCATGTGGAAGGCCCATAAACAGTCGCAACCGGGTAAGCCGGCGGGCTCTGCGCATCATAATAAAGCTCCAAGGCGAGCTGAAGCTGCTTAATATCCGCAATCCTGCGGGCATCGCGCGATTTCTGGCGCGCGCTATTCAACGATGCAAGCACAATAGACGCAAGGACACCAATAATCGCGATCACGACAAGAAGCTCAATCAGCGTAAACCCGCTAATAATGCTCTTTTTTCTTAAAGAAAAAAATTTCATAAAATAAGAAATAATGTTAATCTTGTCTATAAATCAAATAAGACCCTTTTAGTATTTTCCGACTTTTATTCATTATATACTGAGGCGATAAAAGCGCAAAAGGGTTTATCCACAGGCCGTCCCGCTGCCGTATCCCGCTCCCGATGTTGCCCGATATTGAATGCGCGGTACCCGCGGGACATGCACTCAACGAGCCACAACTTCAGGAGCGGGACGTCAAAGGCACATTTGAGACAGCGGTGTGAAGGTGCCGTGCCTCAACGGAAAGCAACTTCGGGAGCGGGCCGTCAAATAGACCCCACCAGATTATACAAAGGCACCAGCACCGATGCCACCAATGCGCCGACCCCGATACCAAGGAAAATAATGAGCGCCGGCTCCACCAACGCCACGATGCTTTCCAAAACGCTATCCACATCCTTGGTATAAAATCGCGCGACGCTTTTCAGGATAAAGTCAAGCCGTCCCGATGTCTCGCCAATGCGGATCATTTGCGTTACCAAAGGAGGAATCTCTGGCGTTGCCTCAAACGCCGCTGAAATCGTACTGCCCGCTTTGATAGATTCTATCGCGCGCTCAATCGCGGTTTTATAAACAACATTGCCCACCACATCGCCCGTAATGGAAAGCGCCCGGACAATGGGAATACCGCCGGCGATCAGTGTCTGCAGATTGTCGGTAAGCCGCGCCATAAAAAGCTTACGATAGAGGTCGCCCATGATCGGAACATTCAACTGCAGGCGATGGAAGAAAAACTTTCCGGGCGCGGTTCCTGCCCAGCGCCATATCAATACCCCGCCGCCCGCAAGCGCGATAAACAAAAGAACCCCCCACCGCTGAAGAAAAAGCGAAAGATAGATAACCGCTTGGGTATAAAAAGGAATTGGCTGTCCTGTCTCTTCAAAAATGCTGATGAGGCGCGGGAAAACCACGACAAGCATCACCACCAGCACGCCGGTAAACGCCACCAGCACGAATGCCGGGTAAATCAGAGAGTTCTTCGCTTTTGCCGCCAAGTAATAAGATCGTTCAAGATAATCCGCAAGATAGGTAAAAATATCCTGCAATTTGCCGGATTCCTCGCCGGAGCGCACCAAATTCACATAGAACGAAGAGAATACTCGTGGGTGCTTTGCGGTGGCTTGCGAAAGCGCCATGCCGCCTGCTACATCATCAAGAATCTCGGCAATAATGCGCTTGAGCGCTGGTTTCGATGCCTCGCTCATCAGCGTCCGCAATGCGATCGCAACTGGAATATGTGCTTCAAATAAAGTCGCCAACTGGCGTGAAAACACCACGATATCTTTTTGCTTGATACCAGAGCCGAATGAAATGCCGCGTTCAATAAAAGACGGCCCCGCTGCTTCACGGATCGCAATAACCATCAAACTATTTTGCTGTAACGCGTCAAGCGCCGCCTCCTCGGAGGACGCGGTCACAAGACCTGATCGGGTCTCGCCTTCTTTAGTCCGCGCTTTGTATTCAAAATTTGGCATATTCGCTGTGTTCCGCTGCCGATGTTGCCGTACCGCTGCCGATATTGTCCGAGGTTCAACCGCATGACACCTGTCCCTTCTGGGACTTTGATGGCGTAGCGCGGGCAACTTCGGCATCGGTACGACAACTTCGGCACCGGGTCACCCCATCAACGTCTGCAATTCGCTTGGATTTAAGGAATAAAGCGCGGCGTTTTCAAAAGTTATTTCGCCGCGCCGCACCAGGTCAATAAGCGAACGGTTCAAACTAACCATCCCCTCCCCCGAAGAGGTCTCAATAACCAGATCCAGCTCATGCGCTTTGTTTTCACGAATGAGATTCTTAACGGCGGAGTTTGCAATCATCACCTCCACCGCAGGCACCAGCCCGCCGGAAACACGGGGAATTAAGCGCTGGGATACGATACCAATAAGCGTTGAGGCGAGTTGCGCCCGAATCTGATTCTGTTGAGCAGGCGCAAAAGTATCAATAATGCGATCAATCGTCTGTGCGGCGTTATTGGTGTGCAGGGTGGATAAAACAAGATGGCCTGTTTCCGCCGCAGTGACCGCGGTTGCGATCGTCTCGGCATCGCGCATTTCACCCACCATCGCAACATCCACATCCTCACGAAACATAGAGCGCAACGCGCGCGCAAAATCAGTAGTATCGCTCCCCACTTCTCGCTGATCAATAATAGATCGGTCGGATGAAAAAAGATATTCAATCGGATCCTCAATAGTAATGATATGATCAGCACGCGTCCGATTGATATGATCTACCATTGCGGCAAGCGTTGTTGATTTGCCGTGCCCCGTCGGTCCCACCACAAGAAAAAATCCCTGTTGCCGCGCCGCAAACTGCTCAACCGCGGCAGGAAGATTGAGCTCTTGCAATGTCCGTATCTTGGCTGGGATCAAACGGAGCGCGGCGCCCATAAAACCGCGTTGGAAAAAGATATTAACTCTCAAACGCGCGCGATCCTGAAAATTATAAGAAAAATCAAGCTCTTTATCGCGTAAAAATCTTTCTTGCTGGTCGGGTGCTGCCAATGAAAACACAAAATCGCGCGCCGTATCAGCCGTCAGAACTTCCTCAGTCAAGAGCGGCACGAGCGCGCCGTTCACGCGGATCGTCGGATGATGGCCAACCGCGATATGCAGATCGGATGCATTCTCCTTGACCACAATAGTCAGGAGGCGTTCTACCAATTGTCGCGCGTTTGCCATAACCGCTCCCGATATTGCCGTACCGCTGCCGAAGTTGCCGCTTCGCTCGGCGGCAAAGCACTTTTGAGACAATGTCCCACGAGTGCCCTGCTCCGAAAACGTCGGGCAACCTCGGCAGCGATTCAATCAACTATCGGCACTGGATTATTTTAGATACTCATTTCTGTAATAGCGCCCGTACCCGTTCCACTACTTCACTCGGGGTAAAATGCGCCTTCACCATATAATCAGTAGCCCCGAGACCAATCCCCCGATCCACATCTTCTTTTTGACCAAGATTCGTCAACATAATAATTTTATGTTTCTTGCCTCCTAATTTCTTCAGTTCCTCCAAAACATGGAACCCGTCCATATTCGGCATAACGACATCAATCAAAATGACATCAGGATCAAATGTCTGTATCTTTTTTAATCCGTCCTTTCCATTGCGCGCAGTCGCAACATCAAACCGTTCGTCTTTAAATTTAATCACATACATATCCGCAATGAAGGGATCATCGTCTATGATAAGCACTTTTGGCATGAGTGTCGTATCCATAAAAAACTGCATACATACTCGCAACTAAATATTTGTCCGTCTTTTATCCTTGATCTTTTATCCATAACTACGGCGTGATGATCTGCGGGCCTTTCATTTTTCCCGGAATACTGTCAGTTTCCAGTACATAACTGACTGTGTATGTTTTCCCGCTCGGACTATCATAAGTATAAACAAATGATCCGCTATTCAGAGGATCGGACTCTACCACGGGTATTGTATCCGCATCCACTAGGGCGACCGATACCTGATCAGTCCCAGTAATAATTATACCAATTCCTTCGGGAAATACACGCTTTGCAGTGACATAAAGCTCAAGCGCCTTCTGCAACTCCTTCATATTTCGTTCCCGCTGGACATCGCGCACCCGCGTCCGATAAACGCCAAACTGAATAACCATTACCGATACGACCATCGCAATAATCGCAATCACCACTAAGAGTTCAATGAGGGTAAACCCGTTGCGATGCATCAATCTCCTATTCATCATACTACACCACTTCAAATAATTCCTCAAATCCAATCGTCCCTCTCAATACCTTGAATACGCCGTCCTGCTTTATTGTCAACATTCCCTGTCTCCGCGCCTCCTCTTCAATCGCGGACTCGCTTGGTTTCTCCAAAATAATTTTTTCAAGTTCCGGCGTCATCTTCAGCACCTCGAAAAGGCCTACCCTGCCGCGCGTGCCCTTGGGACAAATAGAGGAAACCTCAGATTGATAAATACTATCAGAGTGTAATGCTTCCGCGGCTTTTCTCGCTCCATCCGGCATCGCCTGTATTTGGGCGGCAATAATTTCTTTGGTCTTGTCGCTCATCGCCGCTTGCTTGCGGGAATCCGGGCAGAGCTTACGCGCCAGGCGCTGTCCCACCGCCATAATAAGCGTGGGCGCGATAAGAAAAGGGTCTATTCCCATATCAATAAGCCGCGGAATCACGCCAACCGCATTGTTGGTATGCAAAGTAGAAAGTACGAGATGCCCGGTGAGTGCTGCCTGAATCGCGAGTGCTGCGGTCTCTTTGTCGCGAATCTCGCCCACCATAATAATATCCGGATCCTGACGCATAATGTGGCGCAATCCGGTGGAGAAATCATAGCCGATTTCTGGCTTCACCTGCGATTGATTCACGCCCGGGATATAATACTCTATCGGATCCTCCAAGCTCATGATATTGTACCGCTCCTCATTCAACCGCTGGAGAATCGCATAGAGCGTCGTTGATTTGCCCGAGCCCGTCGGCCCGGTGATAAGAATGAGTCCGTAGGGCTTGGCAATCGCCTCCTCAAGCTTGGCAAGACCTTCTCCATCAATCCCCAAATCGGAAAATGATGCGATGCCAGCTTCGGGGTCAAGAATACGAATTGCCACTTTTTCTCCAAACGCCGTCGGAAATGTAGAGACGCGAAAATCAATTGATCGGGAGCCGATCTCGGCATGAAATCTGCCGTCCTGCGGCACGCGCGTCTCATCAATTTTCAGATCCGTCATCACCTTGATCCGCGTGATCACGCCGGGATGCACATCAAGCGGCAAAAGCAAGCTCGTATAGAGTACCCCGTCCACACGAAAACGCACCCGCAAATTAGTCCGCGTGGGCTCAATATGAATATCAGATGCCATTCCCTCCACCGCATGGCGCAGAATCACCGCCATCATTTTTGTCACCGGCGCATCCTCCACGATCCATGTCGCATCAGGCCTTTTAATCTTCACATCATCGCCCAACGCTTCATATTCTTTTTCAAATTCGCCGAGCGCCTTGGTCACCTCCCCGGACAAACTGCGATATTCCTGCAGGACATTTTGAAAATCGCCAGGCGTAATAACAAAAATGCGTACCGGCAAATTTGCCCGCGCCGCCACAAATTTCAGCGCCTCCTCGCTCGCCACATCATCCGGATACAGCATACCTATATCCAAATACCCCTCGTGCCTGCCGAGCGGGATAATTTTGTAGTGCCGCGCCGACTCCTCCGGAATATCGCGAAGCGTATCAAAAGGAATAGCAACGCCCTTCAAATACCTCACCGCGTATCCGGTAAGCGCGCTTTTTGCCTCGGCAACATCCTGCTCGCCGATCCCCCGCGCATAGAGAATCTCGTCCATCGGCATTTTTTTCTCTTTTGCTTCCTTGCGCACCGCCGCACCCTCCTCAAGGGTAATGAGTATTTTCGCGGCCAAAATATCTACAATCGTTTTTGCCATGAATGAGAAAAATACAAAGGAATTACCTGCTTGGCAACACTCTTATCTTTTCATCAAATTAAACTCATCATTGCTCCATACTGATTGAGCAATTATATAGACCACTCCAAATACTTGTCCAAAAACAGCAACGGCAAAGATTTCTAATCCCCAATCGCTCATTACTTCAAAATGAGCATCTATGTTTGCACGGAGAATAAGCTGTGTAATCACTACCCCATATAGAAAGAGTAAAGAGACAGTACTTACT
>JBASTK010000104.1:0-7018 GCA_049274855.1 Candidatus Sungiibacteriota bacterium
TCTTTGGTGTACTGCTTATTCAGAATGCAATAATCCTTTTTTCTCATGGAAACGCATCCGAAATTACCGATTGAGCCGTTATGACTTAACACGCTGTATTCCGTGTCGTATGACCCCTCAAAACAAAGAAATCCAAAACGGACATTTGATGCATTTACCCCGACAATACCCTCATAACATCGCTCAATCTTGCCCCACATAGAGATGTCATAAGAATCCCTCGCCTCATGCGTCATAAAAAGATCCCGCGAATCCTCGCTCTGCCTCACTTCATAACAATCCTTGCAGTTCTTTGACTGAAACACATAATTACCCGTGCAGTCCGTTGAAAATTCGTCTTGGCGAAGCTTGCGCGGGTATTTCGCCCAGTGCGCCTCGGCTTTGTGCTTCAACTCTTGATAATTTGTGTATGAGCCAAGATCGTTCCACTTTTTCATCTCCTCTTGATATTCTTCTTTCGTGTACGGCTCATTAAAAATATAGTACTGCTTGTTATGCAGATTTGCCGATGCGGCGCAGTGATGACAGGCGTGGCTATCGCGCAAAAATTTACAATCCGATGATTCGTACAGTTGTCCCCGAATACCTGTGCAATTACTCACTTTATAACTGTGCATGGAGTCAAAACACTGCTCGCTATCAAGAATACACGAAGAGTCATAAACATCGCGCGATCCAAATACATACACGCCGTATCCAGCATTTTCACTCTCACCCGCTTGAAAAAGCAGGTAGCAATCTTTCAACCCGCCAGTATAATTATTATACGGCGACTGGTGCACGGTTTGCAGATCTACGGCAAGCCCGATCATCGGCACCTTTTTCCACAGCTCCGCGAACTGCTCAAAAAACGGTCGTGAGAAGTCATAGTCGCGCCCATAGTCGCGAGCATCCCATTTATCACTCCACCAGCACTCCGGGCAATACACGATAAAGGGCGCCGTCGGATGATAATTCGTAACAAATTCTTTTTTGCACAAATCGCATGGCCTTTTGTAAAGCCGTATAAAATTCAAAAAAGCAAGCCGCCGCTGGAGTCGGCACTCCGGACAGAATGTCGGCGGAGGCACTTTTATCTTGTCATAAAATGTAAAGTCCTCCGAATCAATCCGGAATTCGGTTTTACAATTCTGGCAGGTTTTTGATTCGGGGTTCATAACTTTTAATAATTTTCAGATTAAATCAGGGGCTTGGGCGTAGTTTCACCCACGGCTTCTGCTTGTGCGGTTTGCTCGCGTGCTGACGCGGACGGCATTTCGGCGGTCGCCTCTTGTGGGGCGGCATCCGCCGCCTCGCGCGACTCCTCTGCCGCGGGACCGCCGCCTGCAGGCGGCCTGCTTTTACCGAATCTGATCGCCTCTTCTTCCTCTTTCAGGTGCGTCTTCACCTCCTCGGCATTCATCGCGTATTTACGGCGTGACGCGTCCAATATCTCCTGCTTGAACGAACGATGCGGCGGCGGCATAATTTTAAGCGTCTCCGCGGAAAACGGATCGTATGTCTCACCGTCAACCGTCTCTTTGATATAAAACTCCTGCATACCGAGATTGATCATATCTTTGGCTTTGAAAAGCGGTGTCATCTCCGGCTCAAACTTTTCCGCATCATCACCGCCCACGCGGAATATGATGATATTGGCGACATTGCCAAGCACCGTTGCCAGCACTTCCGGGAGCAATTGCGCCGTGTACTGATGCGCTACCGTAAGATTAATCGCATACTTGCGCGCTTCCGAAAACAAATTGACAAACGAATCCGTCACGAGATTTTGGAACTCATCCGCGTACAAGTAAAAATCTTTACGATTCTCTTCGGGTATCTCGGCGCGTGCCATTCCAGCTTGCTTAATTTTGGTAATAAACATGGAGCCGAAAAAACTGGAGTTTTCTTCGCCCAGTTTCCCCTTTGCAAGATTGATGAGCAAAATCTTGCGATTGTTCATAATATCTTCAAAATCAATTTTGTTTTCTTTTTGCGCAAAGATATTGCGCAAAGCGGGCATAGACAAAAATTGCCCAAGTTTATTGACAAGCGGAATAATCGCGTCCGTATCAAACTTCTCGCTCCAATCCGCAAACTCTACTGCAAAAAACCGCTTGACCATATCATCGGTGATATACTCAATCACTTTCTGCCGGTACGGGCGATCGGACAGCATGGAGATCATGCCGCGCATAGTCGCCTCCGGATAATCAAGAAGTGCTAGCGTCGTAAAGCGAAAAACATGTTCAAGCCGCGGCGTCCAATTCGCGCCGAATTGTCTCTCCATCACCTCAATCAATCCCTGCGCCATTTGATGGCGCATCTCAAGCGGCACTTTCTGGAGAGGATTAAACGACACGGGCCACTCCGCGTCCGAAGGATCAATGAGCACGACATCATCAATCCGATTTTCGGGAATATACTTCAAAATCTCCTCAATAACATCGCCGTGCGGATCAATAAAGCACAGGCCATGACCATACGCAATGTCTTGGCGCACCAAGAGTTCAAGCAATTTTGACTTGCCCACGCCGGACTTACCGACAACATACAGATGCCGCCTGCGATCGCCCCGTTTGATGCCAAAGATGTATTTTTTAGATTCCAGCGGCGCCTCATAATTGGTGCGGCCGATAAAAGAAGTATCCTTGGGATCCACATGCTGATACACCGGCAATTCCGGGGGCGGCGGCCCGTACTTGGAAATATGTATTTTGCCTTCGCGTGCCATAAGTAAATGATACCATAACCAAAACCATCATTGCGAGGGACAATGAGATGCCCAACATTCCTCTATGCCGCATGATTGCCAAATTATATTATACACTTACCAGCGGTCGCTGGTAAGTGTATAATATAATTTGATGCGACGCGTCCCACACACCCCCCATAAACGATTTACGCTTGTTGTAAAAAAACCGGCGTGGTATACTGCGAAATATGCAGGATATTTTACGGGCAATTTTTAGCATCGTCATCTGGACATTTGTTCCGGCTATCTTGATCGTTGCCATTTTCAAAACCTATCGTATCGGCGATAAAATAGAGCACAAGACATACAAATCCGCAGCACGCTCGGGGTTTGCAGGCGGCTTTGTATTATTTTTTATCTTTCTCATCCATCAGCTTGGCATTTTTGTCCAAAACGGATTTCCTGATGCGGCGATCTACCAAGGGTTTAATGTCTGGCTCGCGGTACTCTCCATGTTTGCGACCTACGGCATATTTTACGGCGGCAGAGCGTTACCGGCGCGATTAGTCGGCTGGGTGGTGCTCATCATCGCCTTCGCGGCATGCTGGACGCTCTTTCACTATCTCTTTATCCATACGGCAAACGAATACATCTTATCCATAGTACTCGGCATTGCATTCGGTATTTTCAGCCACACGGCGTTCTCCCCCATCACGCTTGATGATCTGCTAAAGTTTTTTTGAGTGTCCCGCTACCGAAGTTGCGGCTCGTTGAGCGCGCGACACCCGCGGGATAATGTCCCGCGGGTGTCGCGTTATGGAAATTTCGCGCAACATCGGCACTGGAACACTTATTCGTCTTCTTTAAGACCAGGCAATTCCTCGCCTTCTTCGCCGTAGATCGGAAGACCGGCCGGCGGGCCTACGCGACGCGCCTCCACGCGCTTGAGCAATGGCCCGGTGAGCACGAGGAGCGTCGGCGGATGATACAGCGTTGCCAGCTCCTCGGTGTTGAGCACCACATTACTCCGAAACCACGGCTTGAATCCCCAGTGAAATGGACGCCATTGTAAAATCGCCTCCATATAGCTGTCCGGAACCATATCCCGCTTGCGGTATCGGTCATACAACGCAATTCTCCTGGCTCTCGCGCGCTTCAGCGGGAAAATAAAAGGCGCGTACCAGATTTTCGCAAGGGTCCAGACAAATACATTATGTTTGAATTTATTGAAGTTTTCCGTCGCATACTGATTCATAGCGGCTAAAATGCTTCGCCTGCCGACGCTTTGGACAAAAAGTTCCCGCGGCGCGATATACATATAGCGCACAATCGCATCAAACGCGGGTTTGGCAATCTTGCGCTCAATCGCCTTCATCGCCTCGGTCTCCGACGGACTTGGCGTGGCAAAAATTGTCAGACCGGTTTTCGGATCAATGGTACTGCGCGATTTTCCCTTAATATATTCTATCTCCATTTGTCCTTTATGGACGAATTCGTCAATATAATCGTCAACCTTAGGAACCGCTAATAATTGAAACCAGAGATATTCCTGCGGCTTGATGCGCGAGAGCGCCTCAATGAGGGACGCTATGGGGTCCACTTCTTTTTCTTCTGCCGGCGCTTCCAAATCAATATAGGTGCGGATGGGATACACCGGATTTTTGGACAAAATAAGTTCGTTGCCGAATATGCGGTATCCCGCTTCAAGAAGTTTATCCGCGTCCTCCGGCAGGCGGTGAATATAATCATCCGCAACCTCGGTAAGTTCAATATCCGGGTAATTAGCGTACAGCACCGCCTCTATATGATTGCGCCGTATTGCGGGGATAAACAGATAAAAATGCACTTCGCCGCCGAAGCTCACCGCCTCAAATGAAAACCACAGCGGGACCTCGCCGTCCCACCAGCGCTCTTCCTGATCCGCGGCCGAGTTTTTGATCGCATGTACCGTCGCAAATACCTGCTCCATAGCGCGGGGAGATCGGGTAATCTCGCGCGGGAATCGCATTTCCAGCATCATCCACGAATTAGTGATTTTCTTGAAATACTGCTGGATATACGCCTTCCATACCTGGGACGCGATAAAAAGCAGCGCGATAAAAAGCCACAGCCACCAATAGATGACGAACCACGATACTATGCGAGCAAGGATAAGCGAGGGGTCAGAGATCATAATCATATTATAGAACAGGATGTAAGCAATGCAAAATAGCGGCGGGGGAAAACTTTCCCCCGCCGCTATTTTTTAGTCCTTTATCTTTTATCCTTTTACCTTTTACACCAGCGTGTATTTCCCCTCGTCAGTACGTTTGAAGCGCGTCTTATCCTGGAGATTGAGCAGAATGGTCTGTGGCTTTACCATGCGCCGCTCCCCCGCAAGCGTGATGAGCTCTTCACGGCCAAGGGGATTTGGCGATTGTTTTAAGACAGATACGAGTACATCAGCCACAGTACCCGGCTCATACCCCCAGTCCTGCAGAGCATACATACCCCTGCCGACCAAAATAAAGCGCTTGTCTTTAATGAGTTCATTATGCACGGTCTGCGGATGCGCCTTTTTCTTTCCCTGCTTTTTAGACGAACCGTGCCGATCCGGCAATACCGGCCAACCTGCGCGATCAATCGCGAGCGATACATCGCGAAAATGCACGGGCTTGCCGGAGATAACAAGCGCCGCATACGCTTTATCCTTGATACCACGGGGACAAATCGTGGGCCATGTCGCAAGACCATATTCGCCGTAAGGATTCTTTTGAATTATCTTTGTCGCCGCAAGCGCGGCATCAGCCGCGCGACCGTCAATGCCAAGTAATGCACGCAAATCCGTTTCGCTGATGGTGCGCGCACCCAGAGCGAGGTGCTCCGCCGCATCATTTGTTATTTTCTCACTGCATTGCACGGCCGCCTGACTCATCGCCCATCGCGCATGAAAGGCATCTGTTTCCGGAACATAGGTAAATCGTGGACTCGCCTGCAGAAGAAATTGCAAAGATGGATGCATACGGTCGGATGCCAAAGATGCAAACAGGTGATGGGCAGCCATCACGCCGCCGTGATCACCGAGCGTTCCTTCCACCGTAGCAAAAAGCGGCACTATTGCGCTATGCTCTTCACGGCGAAGCCGTGACATAGCATCGCGTTCAATCTGCCGCACCCGTTCTCGTGTGATTTTATAAATTCCGCCAATCGCTTCCAATGTCGCGCGCGGTCTGCCCTTGAGGCCAAATCGCCGCTCCACCACATCCCGCATTCGTTTTGCGGGAAGAATCGCCAAAAGGGTCTTTGCCGCATCCAACGGCATTACAGACAGATGAGACGAGTCGTTTATCATGATAAAACCATTATGCCATATCTATTATTTTTTGTCCACCCCGTGAGAAGTCCGTCGCGCCATCGGCGCGACGGCAGTCGCCCACGGAGACTGACTTCTCACGGGGTCAACCCCTCTTTTTCGTAAAATCATTCCATATCACCAGCAAGGGCGAAGCGACAAAAATAGATGAATAAGTGCCCAACAGTACTCCGATAATCAGCGTCAACGCGAAATATTTCGTTGATGCTCCGCCGAGAAAAAGTACGGCGGCAAGCACCAAGAGAACCGTGAGTGATGTAAATACAGAACGCGCAAATGTCTCATTGACGCTTTGGTTCACGGTGTCTTCAAATGGTTCTGATTTTTTAAGATTGCGGAGATTTTCGCGCGTCCGATCAAATACTACAATAGTATCATGCACAGAAAATCCAAGTATTGTCAATAGGGCGGTGACAAACAGCGCGTCCGCCTCAACGCCGACAAAATGCCCCAGCAGTGCCAACGCGCCAGTAGGAATAATAATATCATGGAACAGCGCCACCACGACGGCAACGGATCCGTATTTCCACGATGCGAGAGGCAGTGATACCTGCCGAAAAGCCCATGTAATGTACAGTACAATCAACACTAACGCAAGACCCAGCGCTAACAGCGCGCGATTTTTCAACTCCTTGCCGATCGTGGGGCCAATGGTCGTAAATTGTTTTTCCTGCACAGCTCCCAACTCTCCAAGCGCGCGCATAATCTCCTGATGCTTTTCTTCGCCTACGGAACGAAAGCGTAAAAATACATCACGCTCCCCCGCGAGCTCCACCCCGACATTCCCCATCCCCAGACCGCTCATCTTATCGCTGATCGCCTCACTCGCAGGACGCATATCGGTAAACGATACCGCGAGTAATGATCCCCCGGTAAAATCAATACCAAGACGCAATCCCCATACGCCGATCGCAAGAAAACTTGCGATCACGAGGATGCCTGACAAAGAAAGAAAAATGTATTTGCGGCCGATGATGTTCATAGAAACAGGT
>JBASTK010000105.1:0-4886 GCA_049274855.1 Candidatus Sungiibacteriota bacterium
ACTTAAGACCTCTTGCACAATAACTTTTCGTAGTGAAATCATATTTCAAATAAAATGGCGCAAAGTATGACTCATCAAAAATCAGAACTCTATTTTCTGCTTACTCTCCTTATAGGCATTTTTGTCCTTGTCTTTTTCATTTTCAAACCATTTCTCTATCCGTTGATCCTATCGATAGTTTTTGCGACCGTCTTTGGGCCGCTCCATAAAAAAATACTTGCTATAACGCGGGAGAGAGCGGGATTGGCAGCGCTCCTCGCCACTATTTCCGTTCTTATCGTGGTTGTCGTACCCCTCGCATTCTTAGGCATACAGATTTTTCAGGAAGCAACCGCGCTTGCCTCTTTTCTCACGCAAAACGGCGGCGCAAGCGGGCTCTCGCGCGCCGCGAGCGATACTATACAGGAGCTCGCAAGGTTTTCTCCGGTGACGATAGAGTTTTCCCTTGATGTGAATCAGTACTTAAAGCAAGGACTCAACTGGTTACTCCAGCATCTGGGTGCGCTTTTCGCAAATATTGCGAAAGCAATGGTGGGCGTTTTTATATTCCTCGTCGCGCTGTATTACTTGTTCAAGGATGGCCGCAAACTCAAAATGGCTGTTATCGCTATAAGTCCCCTGCATAATATCCACGATGAGGCAATTTTAAATAACCTTGGATTGGCAATCAATGCAATCGTCAAGGGGAATCTCGTGGTAGCGCTCGTTCAAGGCATACTCACCGCGCTTGGGTTCTTTATTTTCGGAGTTCCCAATCCAGCGCTCTGGGGCAGTATTGCCGCAATAGCCGCGTTAATCCCAGGCATCGGAACTGCTTTGGTGCTCCTCCCGGCTATTCTCTATCTTTTTTTCAGCGGAGAGGCACTCTTCGCGGCTGGCATGCTTCTTTGGGGAATGACCGCCGTGGGGCTGGTTGACAACTTTTTGGGACCGAAGCTCGCGAGCCGAGGAATGCGGCTTCACCCGTTTCTTATCCTTCTTTCCATTTTGGGCGGAATCGGTTTTTTCGGACCTCTCGGCTTTCTACTGGGACCGCTCGTCTTGAGCCTGCTTTTTGCTTTTCTTGAAATTTATTTTACGACTAGCAGGGAACATGAAAAAATAATTTAACATGAAAGAAATACTTCGTTTTTTCGATAAGCTGGAAGATAATATTCGCGCCGCTCTCAGTAGGCGTCCTATTATTTATGCTTTTATTGGCGGTACCGCGATAGTGCTCTTCTGGCGAGGAGTATGGATGGTCGCGGATACCTTCCCGTTTTTAACCGGGCCTATTTCTATTTTAGTAAGCGTAGCCATACTGCTTGCGATGGGGCTTTTTGTATCGTTTTTTATCGGCGACAACATTATTATTTCAGGACTTAAAAAAGAGAAGAAACTGGATGAAAAAATCATCTCTGAAGTAAAAACAGAGTTGGATATATTAAACGCTATATAAAAACGGCTCGATGATATTGAGAGAGAACTGAAAACGCAGAAGGAAGAAAGGAGAGGAGAAAACCGGTAATCCCGCCATTTATAACCATGCCCCGTTAGAAATCCTCGGCAGAAAAACTTTACGCAAATTTTTCTACGCACTCTGCGGGGCTAAAAATATAAAGGTTGTATGATACACTGCATTTTCAGCAAAAATGAGACTGATTTCTAACGGAGCATGTCTAACAAAATTAAAAGAATCATCTTTATCATCGTTATTGTCTTGCTTATCCTTGCTTTTGTCTTGCCTTTAGCGGGCGGTTATTAAAAGAATGACGCACAAAAGAATCTTTTAACGCCAATTCTCATAATCCATACCAAGACAGATGAGCAAATACCGTTTCATCACGCTGAACTTTTAAGAGATGCGCTTATGCATAATAAACGAGCTGAATTTTATTTCCCGGAAACCGGACTCCACGGAGAGCTTCCGGCGGATTTTGACGAACGGATAAGATATTTTTTTGAGAACAACCTAAAATGATATTTTAAATGATTGCGAACAGTATGATTGCTCAATTGATTTCAATGATAGAATTGATTATGCGGGAATACGGCGCGGTGGGCGTATTCTTTGCCGCTCTGCTTGAAGAAATTATCGCTCCCATCCCTTCATCGCTGGTGGCGATGTTTGCCGGTTTTTTCCTTCTGCCGGCTGACAAAAATATAGTCGGGGTTTTGCCTGCCGCGATTTTTACGGTTGCGATCCCCATGAGTATCGGCATCAGCATAGGTTCGCTCGTGGTGTTTGCGCTTGCCTACTTTGGCGGCAAACCCATCATTCTGAAATGGGGAAAATGGTTTGGCATTGAGTGGGCATCTATCGAGAAATTTGAAGCCAAGCTGGCGAAAGGCCGTGCGGACGAGCTCGTGCTTTTTGGCGCTCGCGCGCTCCCCATTGTTCCGAGCGTGGCGATATCGGCATGGTGCGGCATGATTCGCTATCCAGTCCGGACTTTTCTGCTCATTACCCTTCTGGGGAGTTTTGTACGCTCTTTTATAATGGCGATCATCGGCTGGCAAGTGCGCGACGCCTACATTTTTTTTGCTGATGTCATCAGCCAAATTGAAACCTTTATATTCGCCGGTATTATTGGCGCTTCCGCGCTATTCTTGTTTTATTCGTGGAAAAAACGGAGGAAACAATCGGCATAACTTTATTATGTCTCACTCTCGTATTCTAAAAATAATTTTTGTGGTCATTATTCTTGCCGCTATTTTTTGGGGATCTAAAACCGTTGAAAATTACCTGCAGGATGTCATCGGCTCTATCGCGAGTTACATGGATGGCGGGGGCTGGAGAAGTGTGGTGATCTTCGTGACGCTGGCGGCTTTATCCGTCATGCTCGTTTCTTTTTCAAGCATCTGGCTCGTACCGGTTGCCTTGGCTCTCTGGGGAAACCTGCCGACACTGGTCATGCTTCTCGCGGGCTGGTTTTTGGGCGGCATTTTTTCTTATCTGATAGGAAAATACGCGGGTGAGCCGATGATCCGAAAAATTATTTCAGAAGAAAAAATAAATCATTACCGCAGTGTTTTTTCGCGCGCCCGCGGAAGTTTTAGTTTCATTATTCTTTCTCGCCTTGCCTTGCCTTCGGAAATTCCCGGCTACTTGCTTGGCGCGGCACAATACCCGTTTTTCAAATACCTGCTTGCCACCGCGATCGCCGAGATTCCCTATGCTTTTGCCGCGGTCTACCTCATAGATGCCGTGTTGAGAAAAAGCGCCATTGCCCTTTTGATCTGGGGCGCAATATGGGCAATCTCCGCGCTGTTTATGATCAGGAGGTATAAGCAGATAACCAGCCACGCAAGACCCGAGGTTTAAGCCCTTTGCTTTTTTCTTTATTTTTGAGTATCATAACAGCATGGCTATCCCAAAGTATCTTACGCGGTTCTCCTTTATCGGGTTTTTCATCGTTTTTATCCTTTTTTCAAGCATTGTTGGCTTTGTTACTGATTGGTGGTGGTTTTCCGAGGTTGGCCACACGCAAGTATTTATTAAGTCCCTCATCGCTAAAATAGCATTATTTTCGACAACGGGAATTTTTGCCGTTGTTTTTTTGCTCGTCAACTTCTCTTTGGCAATCCGCTCAAAAGTATCGTGGATGGCGATGTTACCGGCGGCATTCATCGGCATTGCCCGTGCCGGGACGGCCGAGCGCCGACCGATGGATGTGGACAGTCGCATGGTTAAGAAGTTGGCCGTTGCGTTGAGCGTGATTATTGCGCTCTTTTTCGGACTTGCGGCCGCGGCAAATTGGCAGGAGGTCTTAAAATTCATTTCGGGCGCCCCTTTTGGCGCGGCAGACCCTCTCTTTAATAAAGACATCGGATTTTATATCTTCTCTCTCCCTGTTTTGCAAGCGGGTCTTGGCCTCGCAAAAACACTCGTTCTCTTGACGCTCGCGGGATGTGCCTCCATATATTTTTTGCGAGGCATGCTTTATGTCGCAAACGCTCGATCGCTTAAGGATATGCGCATAGACCGGCCGGCGCGAATTCATCTCGGCGTCTTGCTTGCAATTTTTCTCTCAACCATTGCCGTCAGTGTCTATCTTTCCCGCTTCACACTGCTCACGAGCCAAAACGGCTTAGTATTTGGCGCAACGTACACGGACGCAACCATAAGAATATTCATGCTTTGGATTTCAATGGCTGCGGCGGCGCTTGCGACAGTTTCGGCTTGCTTTTGGGCATGGAAAGGAAGGTTGTCGTGGCTTTTGGGAGCAGTTTCTCTTTATATTGCCGTAGGATTTGCCGGAGCGGCAATTCCGTCCCTCATTCAAAAACTGGTGGTTGCCCCCAATGAGTTGGTAAAAGAAACGCCGTTCATTATGCATAATATCGCCGCCACCCGAGAGGCTTATGCCCTTGATAAAATTGAGGAACGGGAAATCTCGGGAGATACGCTTATTACCGCGTCTGATATCGCGAACAATAATCTCACGATCAAAAATGTGCGGCTGTGGGACAGGAAGCCCCTCTTATCAACTTTTTCCCAGATACAAGAAATTCGAACCTATTACGAATTTGCCGAAATTGATAATGATCGCTATATCATAGACGGAGAGATCCGCCAGATTATGCTCTCTCCCCGGGAGCTCGCGTCCGCCAGTTTGCCGAATAGGAATTGGATTAACGAACGACTGACATTTACGCACGGATACGGCGTTGCGGCAGGACCGGTGAATCAAGTTACTCCCGAGGGACTGCCGGTTTTATTCGTCAAGGATTTGCCGCCAAAATCAGAGGTGAAAGAGCTTGAAATTTCGCGACCGGAGATATACTTCGGTGAACTTTCCAACGACTATGTCATTACCAAGACAAAATCCCGCGAGTTTGACTACCCTAAAGGCGAAGAAAATGTCTACACGACTTATGAGGGTAAGGGCGGCGTGGAGATAAAC
>JBASTK010000106.1:0-16800 GCA_049274855.1 Candidatus Sungiibacteriota bacterium
GATAGCGAAAACAATGAAGCGAGAGGAGATGCATACGATGTATGCATTGACGAGCGATGAATTGTTTGTAGCCGAAAAATCATAATTGCAGCAGAAAGGTTATTGCGCAGTAGGTCTAGAAATTTGTGTTCATTTTATTATTCGTGTCGACGGATAAAAAAATGAGCGCCCCTGTCAGGAAGCCCTCTTTGCTTTCTATAACATGGAATGGCAGAGAAAGGTTTCCGGTTAAAGTAATTATATAACTATGTATATTATGACTAATAAATTAAAAGGAGAGGGTCGTGGCATCAAGGCAAGAATTGCCGCAGTTGCCATAACCATCACCATGAGTAGCGTGGCTGTCGTGATGCCGTTTGCGGCACTCGCGCAAGCTACGACCGCGGATACGATTGCACAGCTGCAAGCGCAGATCGCATCGCTTACGGCTCAGTTATCAGCACTTGCGGGGACACCGGCATCAACACCGGCGGCATCCGCACCTATGTCATCGACCAAATGCGTCTTTACCCGGCCATTGACGGTAGGGTCAAAAGGCGATGATGTAAAGTGTTTACAGCAGACATTGAATGCTTCGGGGAACACGGTCGCGATGAGCGGCGCGGGTTCTGCAGGAAGCGAGACGATGTTTTTTGGGCCAGCGACTCGAGCGGCAGTTGCCAAGTGGCAGGCCGCAAGCGGTGTTTCTCCGGCAGTGGGATACTTCGGCACGCTTTCGCAGGCAAAGTATAATTCAATGGCAGTAGCGGTAACGCCGACACCCGTACCTACTCCGATTACGCCTGGAACAACTCCAGTCGCATCGGGTCCAGTAGGAAGCGGTCTTACGGTAACTACTGCAGTTGATCAGCCGGCGGTGGCATTGGCTCCGGCGAGCGCGGCTCGGGTGCCTTTTACCAAAGTGGTGTTCACTGCTTCTCCAGACGGAGATATTACGGTGAGTTCGCTTACGGTAGAACGCCAGGGTCCGGGTAGTGACAGCGGATTGTCTGAGGTATTACTGCTTGACGAGAATATGCTCCAGTACGGTCTTGCAAAGACGCTCAATTCGCTTCATCAGGTCAATCTCAATGAATCTTTTGTCGTGAAAGCAGGCACCTCGCGGACTATGACTTTGGCGGCAAATCGCGCAGGGTCAGGCACGGCTGTCGGGGGTGAAATTATTCGGTTGGCTCTCGTTGCCGCTGACGCTGGCACTTCAAAAGTAACTTTGAGTTCGCCGATCGTAGGCAATGGGATGACCATGAACACGACCTTGACTATCGGTAGCGTCACAAATCAGACAGGCGCCTACAAGACCGTGGCAACGACTACTGAGGAAATCGGCAAAAAAGCATTTGTCTTTACGTCGGTCCGTGTTTCCGCAGGGTCCGCGGAAAAGGTATATGTTGACGGCATCCGATGGAATCAGGTGGGTTCAGTCGGCAGTAGCGATCTTGCCAATGTCAAGACGACTCTTGAATTGGTCGGCGGAGCAAAGAATGACTACCCAGCGGTGGTCTCCGCAGACGGCAAGTATTACACCACGAGATTTGATCCGGCGATACTCCTTGATAAGGGAAACTCTGCTGAGATCTACCTCAAGGCGGACATTGTCGGCGGTTCTGATCGCACCATCAAGTTCAATGTCTATCGCAGATCGGATCTTATGGTGCGCGGAGAGACATACGGATTTGGCATCACGCCTCCGTCAACCGGCACTGGATTTACTTCTACCAATCCATGGTACTTTGCATCGCAAATTACCGTCGGGAAGGGCTCTATCAACATAGAGAACTCTACGAGTGTTGCCGCACAGAATGTGGCGAGCAATCTTAGTGGTCAGCCCTTGGGCGCATTCTCGGCTGATGTGCGCGGCGAGGCGGTATCAGTGGCGCAAATGGTCTTTAATATCTCCGTTGGCGGCGGCACTGCTGCTGCAACCGGTGATGATCTGACCCAAGTGTCCATTTATGATGCCAACGGCAAGATTGTCGCAGGACCGGCGGATGGCGTTGCGGCGCATACCATCACCTTTTCTGACACAGTTACTTTCCCGATTGGCAAGAATGTCTACACTCTGAAAGGCAAGTATGGCACAGATATTCCGACAAACGCTGCGGTAGCGGCGTCCACGACTCCTTCATCGGACTGGACTACGGTACGAGGCGTGACCACCGGAGAGACCGTAACACCGGCGCCGACCTCAGCAGTAACACTTTCTACGATGACCGTAAAAGCCGGCGCTATGACTATCAGCGTATCGTCCGATCCTCCAGCGCAGACCGTGGTATCGGGCGCGCAGAAATTTACCTTTGCCAAGTACCTGCTTGATGCGGGCGCATCGGGCGAAGATCTCCGTTTGCCGTCGTTCCCTATGGATTTCAGCGGGACATCGGCGACCAATCTTACCGCCTGCCAGCTCTATGACGGAGCTACTGCGCTCAATACCGGCAGTAATACTCTGAACCCATCGGGCAATAGCTCAACGACGCTTGTCACTTTTGACGGCGTGGGCTTCACGGTTCCGAAAGGCACGGTAAAGACGATGGAGATGAAGTGCAATATCGCATCAGGCGCTACCGGCGTATTCCAGTGGGGCTATGACCCATCGGCATCGCCGACTATCACCGGCTTGACATCGGGTCAGTCCGTAACCCCGACAGAGAATGACTCTGCAGGACAGCGGATGACGCTTGCCGCATCCGGCAGCTTCACCATAGCGCTTGACTCATCCAGTCCTTCTTACGCGCTTACCGCGGCAGGACGGACAGCAGTGACCGCATCGGTCTTCCGTGTCACTGCGACGAATGAGGCAATTAGATTGACCGAGTTCGGACTCCAGTTAGGAAACGGCGGCGCATCCAGCGTGCCAAACGCATCATCTTCTCCACAGGATGTTTCAAAAGTAACGCTGTGGGATGGCGCGACTAAGGTAGGCGAGGCAGTATTTGTCGGTGCAAGTTATTACGCATCTTCAACCCTGAGCGCCGACTTCGTAGTGCCGAAAGACGGCAGCAAACTTTTGACGGCAAAAGTTGATGTTTCCAGCCAAGGCGTGTCAGCGGCAGGTATTCCGGGAACGCTCGTACAGATTGATGTTCCGGCAGGAGCCCAAGGAGGGGCAATTGCTACGGGAATGGCAAGCGGTCAGCGGATTCGTGTTGATAGCTTGACCACAGCCACGGCAAGCGCGGGTGTCCGAGCGGTTAAATCCTATCCGACTCTTGAGCTCGTCAATTTGTCCTCAACGAAACTTACCGCAGGACGGGTTGACCTCTTCCGCTTCAAAGTGACGGCGGCTCCGGAAGGAGATGTAGGCATCGCAAAGTTCACGCTACGGATCGCGACATCGTCTGCCACAAATCAGCTTGACATGATTGACAATGTGAATATCTATGTCTACACTGATTCAGGATTTTCCACGACTGCGACAGGAGTGCAGTCGGATGGCGCGATGTTGGGGACGAGTGTTGATTTGACAGGTTCTGCTAATTCCACAGGAATAAGCACCAGTTGGGCAAGCGCTTCAACCGATATAGAAGTATGGGCAGAGAACTCTTCCAGCGCTTCTACGACGGTTGTCGTTCCTGCTGGAAGCACGCGATACTTTGCGGTCAAGGCAGATGCTACCACCGCGGGTACGCAGTTCAGTGTAGCCACGCAGTTGCAGGGTGATGCGAAATTTGCGGCGAATCTTACCGCAACCCCTTACACGGGCAATTCGGATAGTCAGATTGCATCCAGCACCTATATGGCAAGCACCACTTATCTGCGCGAGCCAGGAGTATCTACACCGGCGGTGAGTTATGACTTTGTCTGGCGGCCGTTCTCTACGACCACAGCCCAGTCCAACACTGCGAACGACTTCAGCACCGGGTATGGTATACAGGGTCTTCCGAACCTCAATACCAGTACTCAGATCTTGACCCAGTAAGTAAGCGAAAGCAGCCACTTGTGCTCCGGCGCGTTGCCGGAGGGTTGCGAACAACCCCATCCCGATTTATCGGGATGGGGTTGTTTTTTGCCTATTATTCTGTTATTATTTTCTTTATGAACGAAATACCTATCCGTACAAAGAAAATACTCATAGCAGGCGTTTTTGGATTTGTACTTTTGATTGTCGTAGGATTGGGGTATTACCGCTATGCTATCCGCGCGCCAGATCAGGGAAGTCCCATAGATACTTCAGCGGGGAACACCGCGGGGAGCGCGTCTTCCGCGCCAGTGAGCGTCGGTATCAAGGGAACAGGGGATTATACGGTAGAAGCCGTGCCGTTGTCCGCGGGGAATGCGCCGGCGGGTATGCCGCAGTTGCGCCGTCCGGTGGTGTTTTCATCCGCATTTCCTCCGGAAGCCCAACGGCTTATGACGCAGAAAATAGACGCAAGTATAGGGGCTTTAGAAAAGGATTCGCGGCTCTTTGATGAATGGATGCAATTGGCAATGCTGAGGAAAACCGTGGATGATTATGAGGGAGCGCGCCAGATATGGGAGTTTCTGAAGACGACTAATCCCAAACAGGCCAGTCCTTACGCAAATCTTGCCGCGCTTTACACTTATGAATTAAAAAATCCTACTCTTGCGGAGCAGAATTTTGCTCAAGCAATGCAAAAAGGGCCGAAAGACATATCGGTCTACCGTAACGCCTATGATTTTTACCGCTATGTCCGAAAGGATGATGCAAAGGCAAAACAGACGCTTCAGGATGGTATAAAAGAAACCCAGTCGCCGGATTTGCAGTATTTGTTGGATCATTATGGTGAGTTGTAGTTCCGCTGCCGAAATTGTCCGGCGTTGAGCGCATGATACTCGCGGGACATTGTTCTTGATATGCCGGTGAACGAAGCCGCAATATCGGCAGCGGAACAGCCGATAGTTGCGTTTGCTTTGCAATAAAAACCCCTGAGACCGCGGTCTCAAGGGTTTTTTGCGGTTCAACTTTGTGTCCCGCTCCCGACATTGACGCTTTGCTCGGCAGCATGGCACTCTTGGGACATTGTCCCACGGGTGTCATGTTGTTAAACGCGCGGCAACTTCGGGAGCGGGACACGGGGACACGGTATCACAGGAACGGGTATCATGCATTCAACATCGGGCAACTTCGGGAGCGGGACGAGTTATCCACAGGTGCGCCCCTTTACATTGTTTTTACTCGCGGTAAAATAAATGTAAGTTATCCATAAGTATAAAAATGTCGCGGGTTTTCGTCGAACCGCGTCAGTATTTTTTCTTATCTATACATAACATAACTTTGCACATTTTTCTCTTTAATTAATCTTAAAACTATGCAGATGCAAAAAATGTCTCGTTTTGGTTTTGACAAGCAAAGTCCTTCATTTATTATTGCGGTGCTGGTGATTGGTATGGCGCTTGCGGTCGGGGGATCGGTTCTGGCAACCTCGGTAGGCAACAGTATTAGTGTGACCAGCGATCTTTCGGTGACTGGTGCCTCAACGCTCACTGGCAATACCGGCATTGCCACGACCACCGCGGGCAGTTTATTGAGCATCCAGGGAGTTGGCAATTTCGTCTCTGCGGCAACATCCACTCTATACACTCCGCTTACCCTCTCCAATTTGACGGCGACCTCCACAGTGCTGTTGGCGACAAACACGGGGTTCGTGGGCATTGCGACAACAAGCCCGGGATCTTTGTTTAGCGTGCAGGGAGTTGGCAATTTCGTCTCTGCGGCAACATCCACCCTGTACACTTCATTCCTGACCTCCAACCTTACCGCGACATCCACAGTGCTTTTAGCAACGAATACTGGATTGGTCGGGATTGGCACAACAAGCCCGGGATCTTTGTTTAGCGTGCAGGGAGTTGGCAACTGGGCGGGCGGCGGATCCACAGTGTACTCCACCTACACGCTTCCTTCATTTACCGCAACATCTACCACGGCAAACAACGGCATAGGCACTTCAACGCCGGGGACCAGATGGAGCGTGCAGGGCGTGGCGAATTATGTGGATGCGAGTACCGGCACCTCAACGATTTATGCCAAGTTGCAGCTCCCTTCATTTCAAGCCACATCAACCATCGCAACATCAAGTTTCTCCAATGGTCTTTTGATTGGGACGAGCGCGGGAGCAGTTGGTATCGGAACGACCACGCCAGTAGAAACATTTAGCTTGGCAGGAAGTGCGCTCATTGGCGCCGGAGCAAACGGCACATCTACGGTGGTGATTAATTCGTCTGGAGCGGGCGTAGGGAGTTGTATTCAGATGCGCGCGGCTTCATCGTCAGATATGTACCGCATCTATATTGGGAAAACACTTGATGGGGTTGGGAGTACGACAGGTCTCACGATCGAGAAGGGTCTTTGCCGTTAATAAGCCACTCAATTTACTCTTAATTCAACACCTCTTATTTATGCGTAAGGTTTTCCTTCTTAAATATCCAGCAATAATTATGGCTGTGGCAGTCGTGTGGCCACTCGCCGCATTTGCCACAACTATTGACGCGGATATTACACTAACGCTTCCGAGCGACGGCTCTACCTATACCTTGAAATCCGGTAGCGTATTCAACGATTTAGATGTTTCTGGAGACACGATGAGGTTTTCGGGCGACACGGGCGGTAGCGTGAGCGTTGATCTTCGTTCCGGCGACAAGAAAACCATGACCAACAACCGCAATATTGCCACGGTATGCGGCACTAGCGAATCAAGTTTGGTCATTTCCACAGGTCCCGGCGTTACAACCGTAACGCCTTCCGGTACTTGCGGCGGCAGTAGCGGAGGCGGCGGTACATCCGGCGGCGGGAGCAGTAGTGGCGGAGGCGGCGGCGGGAGTGGGTCATTTGCCCCTGCAACTCCGACAACGGCAACCGTAGACAAAGTGACGCTTCTTAAACAGCAGATTGCCAGTGTTCAGGCGGCTATCCAGCAAAAATTGGCTCTTGCCGGATCCGCGGTGAAAAGTAGCGGGGCATCTTTAGTATCTTTGTTTGTTAGAAATCTTGGAACCGGAGATCGGAATGACAGCGTAAAAACACTTCAGCAATTACTTGCTCGCGACAAAGACATTTATCCGGAAGGTCTTGCGAGCGGGCTCTTTGGACCTGCGACTACTCGCGCGGTGCAGAAGTTCCAGATGAAGTACGGTTTGATTAAAAGTGTAAAAGATCCCGGGAGCGGACAAGTGGGACCAAAGACGCGAGCAAAACTTAATGAACTTTTTGGAGCAGTATCAGCGCCCGTAGTACCGCAAATAACGGCACCGCCCGTCTCGACCCCCGCAGTTCCCGTGCCGCAGACGCCGGTCGTCTCTGGAGCACCGGCGAGCGTGCAATCAATCCGCGATGCTATTCAGGCGTTGCAGGCAAAATTGATTACTGCGCAGATTAAGGCAATACAGGACAAAATAAACGCGCTTAAGAAATAACCATCGAAACTTATGACTGAAAACCGCGCGCCACTTTTATTCGCTCTGCTCCTGCTTTTATTTTTTGTTTCTACAAGCGCGGGATTTGCTGATCTCTCGGCAATTCAAAATCAGATACAGGTAATTCAATTGAAGGTCATTGGTGAGAAGTTGAAGGCAATTCAACAAGGGATACTGGGTATTGATGCGGGTCCGCCGCCGGTTGTTGTTGCTGTTATTTCTCCCAAAGTGCCAGAGCCGACTCGTGAGGCGTTGAGTCGCACGCTTGAACAGCAAATTCAGGTATTGCAGGGGGTGGTGGCACGACTCCAGCCGCAGGCAACCGCCGAAGAGGCGGCACGGATTGAAAAGAGGATTGCCGAGATCGGCAATGAGGTAGAGACCGCCAGCGGTGATAAATTACTTGCTTTGAAAAATGAGCTGGATGGCCTGATTGCCGAACGCGATATTTTGGAACAACAGATACGCACCGCGCTTGGGGACTCTATAAAATATAAGCAAGTGCAGGTCATTGGCGAGCAGATAGCGGTCTTGCGGGAGAAAGTCGCTGTCTTGCCGCGGCAGTCAACGGCGCCGAGTTCTACTATGGCAAAGCAGAATGCGACGGTAATAGAGCTTCAGGATAATATCCAAAAATTACAATTGCGCGTATTGCAAGCACAGGTAAAAGCAATTCAGGAGAAAGTAAAGCAAATCGCGCGATAGTGTGTATGTGCTGATGAATAAAAGACCCGTTATCTCAATTGTTTATGCAATTGTTCTTGCGGGGTCTTTTTTATTTTTTCCATTTGGAGTAGGCGCAGATTTGTTCATCGCGCGTTTTGTTTTTATCACCGAGCCGCAGACGATAAAGCAAGGAGAAATTTCTGGCGCCCTGACGGTACAATCCCAGGATAGCGGAGGGGTCTCACGCAAGAGCGATGAGACCATTGACTTGTTATTTTCCTCGACTTCTTTGACGGGAGAATTCTTGAATGCGGCTGGCGGATCGGTGGATCTGGTGATGAATAAAAATACGGCAAATCGGACATTTTATTATCGCAATACCGCCCATAGTACAGACACGATGACCGCCAAGGCGACTGGTAGGGTATCAGGGAAGTCATGGACTGCAAGCCAGTCCATCAGTATTGGAACAAGCGCGGTATCTCCTTCGCCTGTTTCCTCGTCTACTGCGGCAATCCAGACGCAAATCAGTACAGCGTCTTCTTTGCAGGGAAAAGTTTCTCCATTGCCGCCGATGCCGACGATACAGGCGTTTGCGGGCGAGGATCGGGTCGTACTCGTCGGGATTGAAGAAAATTTTATTGGTGAAGCAAAAGGGCTTATCCGTGAGCCAATCACCAATGCGCGATTTTGGTGGAATTTCGGAGACGGAGAGACCAGAGAGGGCAGATCAGTGGGTCATACCTATCGGGAACCCGGCGCCTATGTCATCGCGCTGTCAGTATCTTCTGGAGAGTACGCGGCATCGGATTATATTGCGGTCCGCGTCATTCCAAACAAAATAGCGATTGCGCAAGTTATATCGGGAGAAGGCGGAGCCATTCGTCTCGTCAATCCAGCATCGGTCGGGGCGGATATCGGCGGATGGATACTGGAGGATGATAAAAATAAAAGATTCTTTTTTCCGGTACATACAGTGATCGGGGCGGAGAGCGAAGCCGCATTTGCCAATCGCGTTACTGGATTGTCGCCGGAGAGCAAGGTGACTCTGCGCTATCCCGGCGGATCGCCTGCCGCATGGGGTGATATCGGGATAGTGTCGCGCGGAGACGAAAAAACACCAGCAGACAGCCGCGTTATAAAATCATCTCTTTCGTCTGTGGCATTAGCGGTGACTGGCGCGCTTTCTTCACCGCGTACGCAGAATACGCGCGAAACAACAGCGAATAAAGAAACAGCGGCAACGACATCTTTAACCATTGGCGCATTCCCGGTGATGTCGGATGGGGAGGAGGCATCAACCACAGCGAGAAAGAGGAGTATTTATTTTCCGAGTGTATTTTTTGCCGCGGCGTTGGTGTTGAGCATTGTTGCCGCGGCTGGGTTTTTTCTCGCGCGGCGCATATTACCATAGATAAAGTGTATGGAAAAACCAAAGGTTATTATTTGCGCGACCGCGTATCGGCCGCTGGTCGGAGGGAGTGAAATTGCTATTGAGGAAGTTGCGCGCCGGCTCGCCGGCGACTTTGATTTTTTTATTTTGACTGCGCGGATGTCGCGCGGGGTTTTATCGCGCGAAACAGGCCCAGAGGGGACAATTATCCGTCTTGGTATAGGCATGCCGTTTGATAAATGGCTTCTTCCGTTTTTGGCGGTTTGGCATGCGTATCATCTGATCAGGGATTTTAAAAAAACTAATCACATAGCGCTATGGGGTATGGATATTTCGCAAGGATCTCTTGCGGCGCTTGCTATTGCGTGGCTTATGCCGCGTTTGCCTTTTGTCTTGACTGTGCAATACGGAGAATCGGAGGAGTATTTGTCGGCAGGGCGCTGGGGATTGATTCGGCGCGCGTTTCGCGCTCTGCTTATGCGCGCGGACTATGTTACGGTGATCTCATCATATCTTCAACGGGTTGTTCGCTCCCACGGGTATTGCGGATTGTGCGTGGTGATTCCTAATGGAGTGGATATTGAAAAGTTCAAAAGTCAAAAGTCAAAAGTCAAAAGTGTGCGGAATGAAAATATCGTCATGACGGTATCGCGGTTAGTCCCCAAAAATGGTGTTGATATTTTGATTCGCGCAATCGCGGAAGTAAAAAAAGAAATCCCTGATATTTGTTGTAGAATCGCAGGTGATGGGCCAGAGCGGAAAAATCTAGAGGCACTGGCACGGTCTTTTGATATGCAGGACTCAGTGACGTTTCTCGGTACGGTGCCGCACGCGGAACTGGCGCGGCATCTTGGCGAGGTGGATGTGTTTGTGCGGATGTCGCGATCCGAGGGCATGGGTAATGCCTTTATAGAAGCTATCGCCGCCGGAGTGCCGGTTATCGGGACCCATGTTGGCGGCATACCGGACATTATTGAGCATGAGAAAACAGGATTAATCGCCGCGGTTGACGATTCGGCGGATTGCGCAAGTAAAATTATACAATTACTTCGGGATCCTGCGTATGCACAGATGCTCGCAGAGCGGGCGCAGGAAAAAATTACGCATTGGTTTGACTGGGAGCGCATAGCGGATTATTATCGCCGTGTCTTCTCTATGCTTCTTTCTGCAGAGAAAAGAATTACGATTGCGACTGGGCTTTTCCCACCGGATATCGGGGGACCCGCGACTTATAGCGCCCTGCTCGCGGATGCATTGCCGCAGGAGCATATCAATGTGCGAGTGAGCTATTTCGGCGCGGTAAGAAATATGCCGCGCATCGCGCGGCATATTGTGTATTTTTTGCGTTTACTTTTTACGGCTCGCGGGAGCGATATTATTTTCGCGCAGGATCCGGTGAGTGTCGGACTGCCCGCCGCAATCGCGGCACGCATAGCAGGTGCCCGCTTCATTTTGAAAGTCGTGGGCGATTATGCATGGGAACAACATCAGGTTAAAAGTCAAAAGATAAAGGATAAAAGAAAAAAGCAAAGCGATAAGAATGGAAATTTCGAGACATTGGAGGAGTTTCAACAAAAAAAATATGACCTGCTGACCGAGGCGCGCCGCGCGGTTCAGAAGTTTGTCGCACGCCGCGCTGATCGCGTGATTGTGCCAAGCAAATATCTTGCGGGGATTGTTGTCGGATGGGGGATAGCGGAAGAAAAAATTGCGGTGGTGTATAATGCGGCGGCAGTACCGGAGCGAGCGGAACGAAGAGATGAGGCGAGAGAACAGCTTGGGTTATCAGGCATCGTTATTATTTCGGTCGGGCGTCTCGTGCCGTGGAAAGGATTTGCTTTATTGATTGATGTGATTGCGGATTTTTCGCGTGAGATGCTGGAGATATGCCTTATTATCGCGGGCTCCGGTCCGGAAGAAGAAAATTTGCGGCGGAAGATTCAAGAGCGGGGAGCGGAGGAGCAAGTGCGTTTGCTTGGTGCGGTGTCGCGCGAGGCGTTGAATGTATATTTTGCTGCGAGCGATATTTTCGCGCTTCATTCCGGGTACGAGGGGTTTTCGCATACACTGATTGAGGCGATGGCCGCGGGGCTTCCGGTGATTGCGACTCGTGTCGGCGGCAATCGGGAAGTCATCACTGATGGTGTTGATGGGGTTTTGATTGAATACGGTAATAAAGAAAAATTAAAAGATGCTCTGTGCGCGCTTGCGACAAATTCTGATATGCGTGTTGCCATGGCGGCGCACGCGCGCACGCGCGCCGCGCAATTTACGCAAGAACGGATGATACGGGAAACCGCAATCATCCTCAAAGCATTATGAAGATACTTATGATGAGCGCGGATCCAGCCATTCTGATGTCGGGAACCGACGCGGCAGAGAGAATGCGCGGCTACGCGCGTTTTTTTGACGAGTTGCATATCGTGGTATTTTGCCGAGGTCGCGCGAAAGAACAGCATGAAGGCAATCTTTTTTTGTACGCGGGTTGGGGTGCTGTATTGCCGATAAGATTTTTCCGCGCGTGGCGGCTGGGTAGTGCGTGTATACGCCGTAGCCGGTGCGAGGTGATTACCGCGCAGGGCGCGGATGAAACGGGTGCGCTCGCATGGCTTCTCGCCCGCCGATTCGGCGTTCCGTTCCAATTGCAAATCCATACGGATGTCATGAGTCCGCGGTATCGAGAGGTGGGATGGAAAGAGCGGACGCGTTATTTGCTTGCGCGATTTCTTATCCCGCGCGCTAATTGTATCCGCACGGTTTCAGAAAGAATACGAGATTCGTTACTTCGCCAGCCGAATCCTCTGCGCGAAGTCGGACTTCGCACAGAGAGGATGTGCGTCTTACCGATTTTTACGGATGTGTCGCGTTTTCTCAATGCGGTGCCTGATTTGGGGGCTGAACAACGATTCAAAAATTATCATTTCAAAATGATCGCGGTCGGCAGATTTGTGGATAAAGAAAAAAATTTTAGTATGCTTATTGATGTGATGCGCTTATTCGTGCGAATATGTCCCCAAGCGCTTCTGGTAATTGTCGGCGAGGGGCCGGATGAAAAAAATTATAAATTACAAATTACAAATTACAAACTGGAAAAGAATGTCATCGTGGAGCCGTGGCGCGACGACTTATCGTCTTTTTATAAGTCCTTTGATCTTTTTGTATCATCATCCCATTATGAGGGATGGGGCAGAGTGGTGATTGAGGCAATGGCGGCGGGACTTGCAGTAGTGATGACCGATGTCGGCCTTGCCGGTGAAGTCGTGAAGAACGGAGAAAATGGCATCGTGGTTCCGGTTGGGGATCAGACGGCGTTTTTGGAGGCGATAAAAACACTCTACGAAAATCCGCAAAAAAGAAAAACCCTCGCCGCCGCAGGCCGCGAGGCCGTAGAAAATCTCCAGCCGAAAACCCGCGCGGAATATCTCGCCCGCTATCGGGAATCTCTCGCATCCTATTCAGCAAAACTTGACAGAAAATAGCAAGAGGTATATCCTATAAGTAGTTTTTTGATGCAACAACTCAAGCTACCCCACAGAGGAGTAGCACTCAATAGGAGGAGGAAATCCTATGAGTATCGAAGCGACGTTCGGACAGGCGAACCACTCGTTGACGATTATTGGACAGCAGGAGCCGACGGCAGAGCATCTCCGTGTTCTACACGATGGCTACTTGGCCGATCTGGTCCGGGCAATCAAGCTCGGCACGATCCCAGCCCGATATGAGTTCCAGAAGTTTTTGGGACTCGCGCCGGACTTTCATGTCTGGTGTACCATAAAGCTTGGCACCGGTCTCCGTACTGCTGGCGAGTTCGGCATTGCTCTGAAGCAAGCCGGGTGCCGTATAGGCGACTGGGGCAGTGACATCCTCGGCAAGCCCGCCTTTACGGCGAGCAGGGTCGAGACCGAAGTTGATCTTGTAGCACTTTCAGTTGCCGAGCTCGGCTTCAAAGACGGCGCCACCCGCAAGGACATCTACGAGCGGGCAATCGAGATCGGCTTGGAGCTCTGTCCCGCCGAGGTTGGCCCGCAGTTGCGTCTGCAATACAAGGATCAACCCAATGGCGAACGGCTCTTAGTGGCAATGAATCCTATTGCCGACTCGGGCGGCGGCCTCAACGTGTTCAATGTCGAGCGCAGTGATCACGACCTCTGGCTCAGCGCCCGCAGTGGTCGCCCCGACTACTTCGGGCACTCCGGCAGCCGATGGGTGTTCCGTCTCCCGCGCAAGTAGATTTGAATTTTGTTCCTTGCGTCCTTGCTCTTGGGCGTTTGGAACTTGGTTCTTGAACGGCAATAATGCCAAAACGCTTTCCCGATATGCGTTCAACGGGACTCCTGTGCAGATGTGCAGGAGTTTTTCTTTTGTGCTATGATAAAAATGGAAGTAGGCGAATCTGCGGACGATTACGGTTTTCCGCTGCCGAACCCAGTATCCATATGTCGAGAGTATCTTTGGCTACGGCTGGAGATAGTGTGATGTATGCAGAAACTTCAAAAAATGAAGCTACTTGGTGTGGGTTGCTGGGTGAGTGTAGCTCACGAATACGATGCAGCCTCAAGAGTATTCAAGAGGCGGTGGCGCAGATGGCATCCCATACATTACCGACTCGGACGGCAACCTCAACGTGTTCAATGTCGAACGCAATGATCACGACCTCTGGCTCAACGCCAACAATGGTCACCCCGACAACTTCTGGAACTCCAACAACCGATGGGTGTTCCGTCTCCCGCGAAACTCGCTTCATTTCTCTCCTGTTTTTATCGCAGGAGAGTTTTGTTTCAGAAGCTGTCCGTTCCACCCGCCGAGCATTTTACCAATTTCTTGAAGAGGCAATGACAGGGTGATATATTTTTTATCGTCCAGCGATTTCGTCTCCCAGAGCACCATCAGGAGCACTTTTATCGTGTCCACTTTCCGTAATGCAAGCTGTACGAACGGTAACTTCTTTTCGCGGGGCAGGAAGCTCGCGGTAACGGTTGCCTCGATGATCTCAACAAACATTGCGTCAATGCGCTGGCCCAAAGAATACCGATGGGTCTTGGGAAGCGCCTGATAGCATTGAAACCAGAGAAGGTAAAGATTTTTGATTTTGCTGATCACTGGCAAAACTCCTGCGGGGGGGGGTCTTTCCAGAAAGATTTTTATGAAAACTCAATTGAGCCATACATTTGAAGATATTATTAGCATTGAAAATCTGCTTGACGCATGGAGAGAGTTTATCAAAGGAAAAAGGAAGAAACAAGACGTGCAAGAGTTTCAGATGTCTCTTATGGATAATATTCTTGCGCTCCACCGCGATCTTGCCAATCGCACCTATTGCCACGGCGGCTATCATGCCTTCAACATCTCCGATCCCAAACCGCGGATTATCCACAAAGCGACGGTGCGAGATCGGCTCCTGCACCACGCGCTGTATCGGAAAATGTATCCTTTCTTTGACCGCGTATTTATCGCCGATTCGTATTCGTGCAGAGTGGAGAAGGGTACCCATCGCGCCATCAACCGTTTTCGCGCGTTCGGCCGCATGGTGAGTAAAAACAACACGCGTACTTGTTGGGTGCTCAAGTGTGACATCCGGAAGTTCTTTACGAGTATTGATCAAGATGTCCTTCTGCGGATTCTCCGCCAGTACATTCCCGATAACGATATGATTTGGCTGCTTGAGCGCGTGATCAGAAGTTTTGAGAGCACCGCGCCAGACAAAGGACTGCCGCTTGGCAATCTCACATCCCAGTTGTTTGCAAACGTATACATGAATGAGTTTGATCAATTTGTGAAGCATCGGTTCAAGATGCGGTACTATGTCCGGTATGCGGACGATTTTGTTTTCCTGTCGCATGATCGGGGACGGCTGGAAACGGCACTTCCGATCATTGACGACTTTTTGCGCGAGAAATTGAAACTATCATTGCATCCGGATAAGGTATTCATCAAGACCTTCGCGTCCGGCGTTGATTTTCTCGGCTGGATTCACTTTCCGGATCATCGGGTATTGCGGACGAGCACAAAAAGACGGATGATACGGAGGGTCGTAGCAACGCAAAAACAAGAGACGATAGATTCTTATTTGGGATTACTGCGCCATGGCAATGCGCATGGTCTCCAAGAACGAATTGCCGAAGTAGATACCGAATCTCTACTTTTTTCGTTATAGAGCAGAATGAAGCTTTTGATTATTACGCAGGCGGTGGATCGTGAGGACCCGAATCTCGGCGCGTTTTATTATTGGTTTGAGATGCTGGCACAGCACGCCGAATCGGTTGTTATTATTACGGGACGGGCGGGAGCGCATGATCTGCCGTCGAATGTCTCGGTGCATACATTTGGCACTGCACGCCTCGGGAGAATCGGTCGCCTTTGGAAATTTTGGGAACTTTTCGCGCGGAATTACGCAAACGCGGATGCGGTATTGTTTCATCAGATTCCGGAGTATGTGATTGTGGCCGCGCCATTTCTACTCGCAAAGAAAAAAATAACGGCATTGTGGTACGCGCATGGCGTGGTGTCGTGGCGCCTGCGTATTGCCGAGCGGCTGGTTGGTTATATATTCACTTCATCCGCCGCGGGGTTTCGTATGCCATCAAAAAAAGTCCATCATCTGGGGCAGGCAATCAATACGGAGTTATTCTCTCCGGTGTTACGGGCGAACCACTCCGGCGGAATATTACGGATGATTACTGTCGGCAGGATCGCGTCGGTAAAAAATTATGAGACGATTATTCATGCTTGCGCGATTGTGCGCGATACATCATCGCAGGCATGGGTGCTGACAATTGTCGGCGGGCCCATTACTCCGAGTGATCGCATATATGGGGAAAAAATAAAAACATTGATTCGCGAAAAAAACCTTGAACAATACATCCATTTTTATGGCGACCGCGGTTATTCCGAGATTCCGGACATTCTGCGGGAGCATGATATGTTTCTCAATGCGTCTGCTACAGGATCGCTGGATAAAGCTGTGCTGGAAGCAATGGCGTGCGGACTGACGGTGCTGACTTCCAACGAGGCATACCGCGCGATTCTTTCGTTGGAATATTTTGTGGAGCATCCCAGTGCAGAGTTTCTCGCGGAGCGGATCAAAGCGCGTGCCGCCGAGCCGCGGCCGAATAGGGCATTGCGCGATATTGTAGTGCGCGATCATGCGCTGGAGCGAACCATAGAGAAAATAGCGGCATTATTCGCCATCCGTGTATAAATATATGGTCTTGCGAAGACCATAGGGGCTTCGCAAGACGCTAATATAAAAACACTCTACGAAAATCCGCAAAAAAGAAAAACCCTCGCCGCCGCAGGCCGCGAGGCCGTAGAAAATCTCCAGCCGAAAACCCGCGCGGACTATCTCGCCCGCTATCGGGACTCTCTCGCATCCT
>JBASTK010000107.1:0-2803 GCA_049274855.1 Candidatus Sungiibacteriota bacterium
GCATTGCGTATTGCGAGGGGTTTTTGTTTGTGGGATAATACAGATGCGAGCATAATTCTTTGGAAAGAATCTGGATTCCCGCTTCCGCGGGAATGGCACACTATTTTCTATGAAAGAAAAGGTAACAAAAACAAGTAGTAGTTTTCTGGATCCGGAGCGGATGGTGGCGGGGTTTGGCGTGAAAAAAGGCGATCATATCGCGGATTTTGGCGCGGGACACGGGTATTTTACGATTCCTCTGGCACGCGCCGCAGGACCCAATGGCAAAGTGTACGCAATTGATGTGCAGGATGCGGCGCTGGACGCCATTCGCTCCAAAGCAGGATTTGAGCACCTGCTCAATATAGAATATGTGCGTGCGGATATTGACGAGCCGGGCGGCTCGCATCTGAAAGATCGTTTTATTGATCTGGTCATTATGGCGAATATACTTTTTCAGGCGGAAAATAAAGATATTTTATTGCGCGAGGCGCGGCGTATCTTGCGCGAAGGCGGGAGAATTGCGATGATTGAGTGGTCCGCTCCAGAAATTGTCCGCCCTTTGGGTGCAAGTCCCGCCGCCGACATTGTAATTTCGGCAGGAACAGGTGGCTCCATGCCGTCAAACGAAACGCAACATCGGCAGCGGGACACGGGGGATGGGGACATGCTTGCAATATCAAGCAACTTCGGGAGCGGAACGATAGGCCCTCCGCCCGAGGCGCGCATCAAAAAAGAAACCGCGCGCGCCGCCGCCTTGCAGGCGGGATTTGAGTACGACCGCGAATTCTCTGCGGGCAGGCATCATTACGGATTATTTTTCGTCAAAAAGTAATCCGTAAAATCCAAATGTCAAAGCTCAAATATCAAATCAAATCAAAAGCCCAAAATCCAAAATCTTTTTTCGTTTGGATTTGAGTCATTGATTTGAACTTTGGATTTTGATATTTGGATTTAGTAGTTTATGAATCGCTTTACGCTTATCATCATTGGCATCATCGGATTTATCCTGATTATCGGGATTTTGTTCGCGTTTGGCGTGGGGAGGAATCCCCCTTCGCCCGTGCCAGTGACTCTGGAGTTTTGGGGATTTGGCGATGATGAAACAATATGGAGTCCCCTGCTGGACGCTTTTCATACTGCGAATCCCGCGATTACCGTGCGTTATAAGCGTATGACGGAGGCGACCTATGAGGATACGCTTGTCAATCGCCTTGCCGCAGGAACGGGACCTGATATTTTTTTACTGAAGAATCTTTGGCTTGGCCGCGAGCGCGACAAAATCGCGGTACTGCCCGCGGTATCTTCTCCGCTATCGCCTACGCAATTCCGCGCGACATTCGTAGATGGCGCGGACGCGCTCGTCGCAGGCGATGGGAGCTTGATTGGCACGCCTCTTGCTATGGACTCGCTCGCGCTTTTTTACAACAAAGATATATTTGACGCGGCAGGGATTGCCAAGCCCCCGGCGACTTGGGATGAATTCGCGGCGATCTCCCGTGTATTGACCAAAATAGCCGCCAACGGCGATATTATCAAAAGCGGCGCCGCGCTCGGCACTGCAAAAAATGTGCCGTATGCGCTGGAGCTGGCAAGCGCGCTGATGCTGCAGAAAAAAGATGCGATTGTAGCGCGGAGCGGACAAGTGGATTTTCAGCACGGCGCGGGACAGGCGATGGAGTTTTACGCGTCATTTGCGGATCGGAGCAATCAGAACTTTTCATGGACTGCGCGTATGCCGTTTGCCCATGACGCGTTTGCGCAAGGGGATGCCGCAATGGCATTTGGCACGAGCCGCGACCTGCCGCGCATCATACTCAAAAATCCGCATCTCAATTTCGGCGTAGCCGCGCTGCCGCAGTTTGCCGGAGCAGTTGCCCGCACATTCGGGATATACACTTTTCCCGCGGTATCCCGCATGAGCAGACACCCGACTGAGGCATGGCAATTTGCGCTGTTTGCAACCTCGCGCGAGGGTGCAGGGCTTTATCTTGGCGCGACCGGCAGTCCTCCGGCGCGGCGCGATCTGATTGCCGCGGTCCCGCAGTCCGGAGCCGCCGGAGTATTTGCAAGGCAAGCATTGATCGCACGGGATTGGCTTATACCGGATGAGGCCGCGGTACGGCGTATTTGGGGGGACGCGATTGACAGCATTGCGAGCGGCGCGTACTCACCGTTAGCAGGCCTTGGCCGCATCAGCGAGCAGATGCGGCTGCTCCTGCCGTAAAATCTATCGAGGCTTAGCCTCGATAGTGAGGATAATCCTCGTCTCTATGAAAAAAAGCGTTTTCTTTTCTTTGGTTTTTTCTTGCCTGCTTATTGTGGGGGCGTTATTATTTGCGCCTACCCATCATGTTCTTGCGGAGAGCGATCCCCGTCTTGTCACCTGCGGTCTTGTGGGGAGCGGCAATTTCTGCGACATGTGCGATCTCATCGTACTTGTCAAAAGCTTCCTTGATTTCATTTGGAAAAGCGCATGGGTGATTGCGGCCGCGATGATGGTCTACGGAGGATTCTATATGATACTCCCCTCGTTCGGCGCCGGAGGCGCTGGCATGTTTGAAAAAGGCAAGAAGATCCTGACCAATGTCGCGTGGGGGCTGGTGATCGTCTTCTTTGCATGGATCGCGATTGATACTATAATCAAGATAGTGGCCGGAGGCGTGGTGGGGAGCACTACGCCGGCAGGACTATTTTCGGGGAGTCAATCATTCGGCCCGTGGAACAAAATCTCATGTACCCGCGCGCCGGAGCGCGCGCCGCTGGCGCTGCTGGAGATTCCGGAGGCATTGCGGTGCCCGCCGGGTGTAACATCAAAAATAGT
>JBASTK010000108.1:0-4075 GCA_049274855.1 Candidatus Sungiibacteriota bacterium
AAATACTACTCCATCAAGTGATGGGCGGCGCCGAAGGACAAGCAGTGGAAATAGAAATCGCGGCGCGGCAAATCCTGCGGGTAAAAGCCAGAATCAATGCGCTTCTTGCCAAACACACGGGGCAAAAACTGGAAAAAATAGAGAGCGACACAGATCGCGACTTTTGGATGGACCCGGAGGAAGCCAAAAAATATGGTCTCATTGACGAGGTGATTAAACGCAAACCCGCAAACGGCAAATGAACACGCTCACGCTTACAAAAAAAACGCGCAGGGCATCCGCGAAGCCGCACGGCTTATCGGTGTAAATGAAAAGGAGCTTCTGGAACGGGCAGTGCTTTTTTATTTGGAAAGTGTCAAAGCAACGCTTGATCTTGAAAAAGAATTCAGGGCGTGGGACACCTTGAGTGATGAGGCGCTTATGCGCACGGATCGTTCGCTGAAATCACGCTCATGAAAAATCGAAACACTTTTGATTCATCCGTCTTCCCCCCTAACGAAAGAGCAATCTAAGGAAATACCGTACCTCCATAGTAGCACGTGGGGACTTCTCCCGCAAGAAAACAATCGAATGCTATTATTGCCGCACGAGCAACGGCAGTAGATTTTGGCCGGTCATTTCTGCGGGTTTGGCAAGACCGAGGATCGCCAGAGCAGTGGGGGCAACATCAGTAAGAATACCGCCAACCTCGCTTTTTGCTTTTACTATTTCTCCATCCGAGCGCGCGGTCGCGCGCCGAAATCGCTCGCCGATAATAAAAAACGGCACCGGGTTAGTAGAATGCTTACTGATATTCTCTCCGCTTACGGCATTGCGCTTTGACTCCACATTGCCATGATCCGCGGTAATAATCATAACCCAGTTCTTATTTATTACTGCATTTGCCAGTGTCCCCAGCGCCTCATCCAGCGCTTCCACTGCCTGCACCGCTGACTTGAAATTGCCGGAGTGTCCGATCATATCCGCATTGGCAAAATTGGCAATAATTACATCATATTGCTCCATATTTTCCACGACTTTTGCTGCAATATCCGCGGCGCGCATCTCGGGCGCATCATCAAAATGCGCGACCGATAGAGAAGGCACCAGTATCCTGTCTTCCCCGACAAACGGCTGTTCCTCTCCCCCATTAAAAAAATAGGTGACATGCGCGTATTTCTCGGTCTCGGCGATACGCAACTGGCGCAACCCGGCGTCAGCAATCACGGCGCCGAGAGGATGCGCGATTGCGATGGTCGGAAACAGAGCGATAGCCCCGGACAATCCTTTCTCGTATTCGGTCATGGTCGCAACAAACAGATCCGCAATTTTCTCGCGCGGAAACTTGTCAAAGCCGTCCTCCACAAAAGCGCGGGTAATCTCGCGCATAGAGTCCTCGCGAAAATTAAAAAATAGAAGCGCGTCGCCCGCCTGAATCAGCACGGGCGGCGTGCCGCCCGTGCTCACCACTGCGGGCGAAATAAATTCGTCCGTCTCGCCTTGCTCGTAACAGGCCGTAAGATGCGTAGGAACTGACGGCGTTACCGCCCCCTTCGCCTGCGTCATCATCTCGTACGCAGACCGCACACGATCCCATTTCTCATCACGATCCATAGCATAAAATCTCCCTATCACTGATACAAACCGTGCAGTAGGAAACTCAATAGCCATGCGTTTTTCAAACGCCGCAAGAAATATAGCGCTCCCTTTTATCGGCGCATCTTTGCCGTCGGTAAATACATGGATCAGCACTTCACCAACCCCTTCGCGCTTGGCAAATTCAAGAAGCGCTTCCAAGTGATCGAGATAACTATGCACGGATCCGGAAGAAACCAAACCCGCGATGTGCAATTTCCCCCGGTGACCGCGCACATGCGCGACCGCGTTTTTTAATACCGCGTTCTCAAAAAATGAGCCGTCGCGAATTGCGTGAATGATCCGCGGCAAGTGATGATACACCACCCTTCCCGCGCCCATCGTAAGGTGCCCCACTTCAGAATTACCTGATGTTCCCCACGGAAGTCCCACCGCAACGCCTGATGCTTGTAAAGCAGTAAATGGATACCTGCGTGCAAATTCATCAAGCGCGGGCATCTGCGCCTCAGCAACCGGATTACCCGCGCGCTCCTGCGACACGCCAAATCCATCAAGAATTACCAATAACAATGGTTGCGGCATTTTTCTATCATACCATTTTTCACAGCGGTTGACACCACCACAGACAATCTGCTATCATAATAATGTTGCCTTTTATTATCTCGCTACTAATCAAAGAATAGGAGTATGCGTAGATGCGAATACAGCGGAAGCATTGCTGAGAGTAAATTAATTCTCTGCCACAAATTATCTTATCTTGCCGTATTTTCTTTCCCTCGGTGATGGGGTAATTTCGTTTTCAAAAAAACGGAGTATCCCCTTCATATACACGGCACATACCGCTCCGATTATCGCATTGATGCGCTCTTTTCTTTTCTATTGTTATGACTAATTCATTTATCGCCATCGGCGCAGCACTTCTCTTTGTTGTCGGCACCGGCATCGGATACTTTATTCGCCAATTCGTCGCAAAAAATCGCGCATCCTCCATTGAGGCGCGCCTAAGAAAGCTCGGAGAAGACACACGCATAGAAGCAAAAGAGATACTGCTTACCGCAAAAGAAAAAAGCGCCAAAGTCCTCGAAGACGCAAAAAATGAAGAGCGGGAACGCACGGGTGCAATCCGGCGTCAAGAAGAACGCCTGATTGAACGCGAAGGCGCTATTGATCAGAGGGGAGAAGAAGCGCGCAAAAAAGAGCGCGAAGCAGAGGATCGGATTGAAAAGGTAAAAATCCTCAAGACCGAATGGGAAGCGACCAAAGAACACGCGGAGCGGGAGCTGGAACGCATCTCCGGACTTTCCCGCGAAGACGCCGTCCGCGAAATCATGGCACGCATTGAAAAAGACCATTCCGAAGACATCATCCTGCGCGTCAAAAAAATGGAGCATACGGGCGCGGAAGAAATGGAACGAAAAGCGCACGATATCCTCGCCACCGTCATCCAGCGGCTCGCCACAGCAACAACATCAGAAGTGACGACGACCGCAGTCGCTATCCCGTCAGACGACTTAAAGGGTAAAATTATCGGTCGGGAAGGCCGCAATATCAAAGCGTTAGAACGCGCCGCCGGGGTTGAAATCATTGTGGATGAGACCCCTGGCGCTATCATCATATCCGGATTTGATCCCATTCGTCGGCAAATCGCCCGCGCCGCATTAGAAGCGCTCCTCCAGGACGGCAGAATCCAACCCGCACGGATTGAAGAAGCAGTGGAAAAAGCGAAAAGCGAAATTGAAAAACAGATCAAGCAGGCGGCGGAACAAGCGGCTTACGAGGTCGGCATTTTTGATCTTGACCCGCGCCTCCTCATACTCATCGGCCGCTTGCGCTTCCGCACAAGCTACGGTCAAAATGTGCTCCAACATTCTATAGAAATGACACATTTGGCCGCGATGCTTGCCGAAGAATTAGGCGCCGATGTTGCCATTGCCAAGAAAGGCGCACTCCTCCACGACATCGGCAAAGCAGTGGATCATGAGGTCGCGGGAACCCATGTTGAAATCGGCCGCAGAATATTACAGAAATTCAATATCGACCAGCGAGTCATACAAGCGATGCAGTCGCACCACGAAGAGTATCCTTATGAGACCATTGAATCAATCATCGTGCAGACCGTGGATGCGATATCAGCATCCCGCCCGGGAGCGCGGCGCGATTCAGTAGAAAATTATCTCAAGCGATTAGAGGACTTGGAAAAAATCGCGACATCTTTTGACGGCGTGGAGAAAGCGTATGCAATCTCCGCAGGACGCGAAATCAGAATTTTCGTGACTCCGGAGAAGATCAGCGATCTTGAATCGCGCGATCTTGCGCGCGCCATCGCCATTCGCGTGGAAAACGAACTCAAATACCCGGGCGAGATCAAAATCACCGTGATCCGCGAATCGCGCGTGATTGAATACGCCCGATAAAGGGTATTACGACCGCGGGGCAAGCCGCGGGGGTATTGACCCTTTGATGCGTCGTCGCTCGGATGAAGTGCGAGCAAGCTCGCACT
>JBASTK010000109.1:0-3442 GCA_049274855.1 Candidatus Sungiibacteriota bacterium
CGTCCGTACCTCTTCCCATTCTTCCGCCTCTTCTTTTTTGTAAAATTCCTGTTCCGACCGGGTGCCGAGAAAATTGCCGCTTGCCATGGAAAATCCGTCGGCAAAGAGATTCGCAAGGCCCACGATCAAAATGGTGGCGGGGCTTAACGCCCCGCCGATGGTAGCGGCGACCACCGCAAATGTCGTCACCATCCCGTCATTTGCCGCGTACACGACATCCTTCAAATACCGCCCCGCGCGGATATGCTGTTCATGATGATTCTGTTTTTCCATAACCGCTTTTGTTATTTCATCCTTGATATAATTTTACCCGCATTGAACTATAATAGCAAGAAATAAGATGGCTTCAAATTATATTTTCTGCGGATGCTTGTCCTTTCCAAACCGCCATGCGCCAAATCCCGCGGCGGCGATTGCGGCAACACCGCCGACCGCAAGCCCCCAGCGCGGGCTTGCGTTCTCACCGATCCATCCGATAATCGGTCCGCCGATAGGCGTTGAACCCAAAAACGCAACCGCCCACAGCGCCATTACGCGCCCGCGCATCGCGGGTTTGCTTTCTAATTGCAGGAGAATATTCCCAAGCGACAAAAAATTGATAGAGAAAAATCCTACCAGTGCCATTGCCGCCATCGCAAGCGCAAATGTCGGCATCACGGCTGTCATCAGCATCACGATACCAAAAGAAAACGCCGCATTGACCAGCATCGCGCCCGAGCGTTCTTTGCGATGCGCTGTATAGAGTCCTCCTGCCGCGGATCCGGCACCCATCGCGGACATGAGCGCGGCGTATCCCGCCGCACCTCGCTGAAAAGTAAACTCTGCAAAGAGGGGCAAAATCACGACAAACTCATACGAGAGCGTCCCAATGAGCGCCATCATAATCAAGATATCGCGCACGAGCGGCGTTCTCCCAACATACCGAAACCCCTCGCGCAAACGGCCCTTTTTCGCCGCCTGCGGCGGCGGCGAAAAAAGTTCATCCGACCGCATAAGCCAGAGCGCTGCCAAAACCGCGATGTATGAAATCGCATTGACAGAAAAACACCACGCAAGTCCGATAGTGGCAATCAGCACGCCGCCGATGGCAGGACCCGCGACGCGCGCGAGATTCACCTGCGTTGAATTAAGCGAAACCGCGTTCGGAAAATGATCTTCCTCCACCATTTCCAAAATAAATGTCTGGCGCGTGGGATTATCTACCGCATTCACGAGTCCCAACCCAAACGCCAGCGCCCCCACCATCCACAATTGCACCGTATCAGTCGCCACCAGTATTCCCAAAATAAGCGCGAGCAGGCCGGATACTGACTGCGTCACAAAAAGAATTCTCCTCTTGGGAAATCTATCTGCAATCACCCCGCCCCATGCGCCAAACAGCAATATCGGCAAAAATTGCAATGCGGTAATCAGTCCGAGCGCAGTGCCGGAACCCGTGATTTTAAGCACCAGCCACGACTGCGCGATCGTCTGCATCCATGTGCCTGACAGCGATATGGCTTGGCCAAAAAAATATAGCCGATAATTTCGGATTTTCAAGGACGAAAATGTCCGCTTCCCCATTTTTATAATTCTCTTCATATCTTCAAGTATCACCTCAAAAAAATACGCCGGACGCCATAGCGCCGAAGTACTTCTATATTATCACAAAAATTGTAATCTGTCTACTAATCAACGGGTTTTTTACTTCTCCAAATCCAATACTTCATCAATCCGTATGTTTGCGACAAAATCTGCGCTGTGGCTCACGAGAATCATCGCGCCTTCATACCGATCAAGCGCATCCGCAATCACTGGAATATGCCGAAAATTAATATGATTCGTCGGCTCGTCAAGGATGAGGAGTCCGGGCTTTTGGAGGACGAGCCGTGCAAATGCGACCAATCCTTTCTGTCCCTCCGAAAGATTGCCTATTTTAGTGCGAATGATGTCACTAGTAATAAGAAACCCTGCCGCGACCGAGCGCATTTCCTCCTCGCTTTTATCATCTATCGCCGCCATGAGCGCCGTATGCACCGTATCATCAAAATTAAGCATGGAAAAATCCTGCCGATAATACCCGACCCGCACCTCGGAAGCCACAACCGCGCCCTTATTTGCGCCAGAGACAATAGATTCTAATAGCGTTGATTTGCCAATGCCGTTGGGACCCGCGATCAGTAAATGCTGATTGCGCCGGAGCGCAATTTTGGCTTTCCGCGCCACTGGCTTGTGATTACGTATCGTCGTATACGCGCTAATCATAATGATATCGCCGATAAATTCCTGCTGATGCGGGATAGTAAACCGCCGAATTGTCTTATCCTCCCGCCGCACATCCACCATCGCTTCTTCCAGCTCCGCTGCTTTCTCGCGCATCCGCGTTGCGACGAGGCGCATCTGCCCGCCCTTTTTTGCAAACTTGCCGGACTGGTCTTTTTTCTCTTGAATGGTTTTCCGGAGCCGTGCGTTCTCGCGCTGTTCTTTGGCAATGCGCGCGCCAATCTGCTCCACCACATCAAAATAATTCCCGACATACTGCTCAATACTCCGCGTAAACGCATCAAGATACAGCACGCCCTCGGTAAAAGCATTAAGAAAGTCCGCATCGTGCGAAATCACAATGACTGTTTTTTGGTATGCCGCCAAAAAACTTGTCAGGTGCGCTATCCCCGCGGCATCCAGATTATTTGTCGGCTCATCCAAGCGCAAAAGGTCGGGCTCTTGGATGAGTGCTGAGGCGAGCAGGAGCCGCGCCTGCTGGCCGCCGGAAAATGATTTTATGATTCGGTCATGGGGCGCATGAAGATTGACAATCTCCAATACTGCATCAATTTTCGGATCAATATCATATATTTTCTTATCAAAACATTGTTCAAAAAATTCGCGGACGGTAAGCGGCAAATGACCGCGCGGCATCACCTGCCGCGCGGTTGCGATAGTCAAATCGCGCGGGATATTGATCGCGCCCTCATCGGGCTTTAATACGCCGGTGATGAGCTGAAAAAGCGTGGTTTTGCCCGCGCCATTCTGCCCCATAATCGTGAACTTCGCCCCGCGGCGCAGAGAAAAGCTCGCCTCACGCATGATGGGCTTTTGGGGGCTATATTCAAATGAAACCTTGTCAAATCTGACGACTGCGTCTTGTTGCGGCACGCCTCACAGCATACCCCATTTTGCACAAAATGAAAAGGTGATGCTCCCAATTTTCCATGACCCTAATCCGCCCAGGTAACAAAGGTGAAGAGCTTTTCGCCATTGCCGAGATCGCGCTCATAAAGGGAATTTTTGCCGCGGGCATCTTTTTTCACTGCCCTACCCCACTCCTTTGGATTTGAGGTGTCAATGTCAACCGCATGAGCCGCTTTTGATGCGCCCGTTGAAAATGTCTTGCTCAGAATAGTGGTGAAAGAATCAAAATGGGTATAGATTGTTGCCAACTGATCGTAGTCGTGCGTGTTCG
>JBASTK010000110.1:0-3180 GCA_049274855.1 Candidatus Sungiibacteriota bacterium
CGAATACGATGAGCGCACTGGTATCCTCTGAAGTTTTTAATAACCTTCCAAAAAACTTCCGCGATGGTTTTGAGATTCAAAATTCCGAAATCACAAAACGATTACTGGCGGAAAGGAAAAAACCGAATCGCATAAGGCGTCGCACCCCGCCGCCCACGGTGAGTAATCCTACGGTGGACGAGCAGAAAATCATAGACCAGCTCCTTCCCACGGCACTCATGCCCCGCGTAAAGTAAATGAAAAACAAGTTTTTCATTTCTCTCGCTCGTTAGGCAATAAAATAAGGGTTCCGCGGGGCAAAGCCCCGCGGAATTAAACCCTTGTCGCCGTCGTGCGCTCCAGAAGAGAAAACGGATGTTTTCTCTTCGCTCGCGCGCTGTGGCGATAAGCGCGGGCAAATCCGTACACTCATTATTCAGGACGCACGCTCTCGTGCGTCTTTTTTTTAACGATTTTTGGCTTGGGGATAACTGCGCTTGCCCGCCGCTCCGCAATACGAGATAATAGAAGGTATTGGGGATAAGGATGTGGATAAGTACTGACCTCTCGGCTAAAAAAGCCAACGCATACGCGATAAAATCATTGTTCAGGCGCCACAGCCGATATCTTCAATAAAGCTCTTTATAGTTCATTATCATTTTTTTCTTGTGCGTGCCCACCTCTGGGGCGATGCACACATCTCCCGGCCGTAGCCAGGAAAGCGACTTTTGCAAAAGGTCTCTTCCTCGGCTACGGCCGATTTATTTTGTTTGCAAAAAGACACGAGTACTGCTATCATATACATAATTTCGTCCACCCTATTCCTGCGTACTGAAAGGATAATCAATATGCAAGGATGGATACGCAAAGTTCTTTGGTACAACAAAGCACTTTTTATGCCACCACCAGACACTCCTCGAATGACAGCGTTCTATACGCGACATCCGGTGCTCCATAAAATCCTTCTTTACTGTCAAGCACTCGTCCGCTAACAAGAAAAGCGGGTGATATCCAAACAAAAAGAAGCCCGCACGCGGGCTTCTCCTTTTTTTATTCTCCTCCAACTGGATTCCCGCTGGAGTTTACCCCCGCGAAAGCGGGGGCGGGAATGACAAAATAAAGTACTACCAACTATGATTTCGCGAGCATCGCCGCAACGCGCTCACGCGGGCGCGCGTAGGACTTCTTCTCCTGCTTCGCAAAATGTACTTTGCCGTCTCGGGCATCGGCAAGCACACGATCCCCTGCCTCAATGCTCCGCGAAATAATTTCCTGCGCCAACGGATCTAAAATATGCGTTTGGATCGCGCGTTTCAAAGGACGCGCGCCGTAATTCGGATTGTATCCTTTCTCCGCAATGAATTCTTTTAGTTCTTGCGTAAACGCCAACGCGATCTCCCTCTGATCCATCCGTTTTGCCACGCGCGCCAATTGCACTTCAACAATTTTTTCAATAACGCCGCGGCCGAGCGACGAAAAAATAATAACCTCATCCAGGCGATTCAGAAACTCCGGACGAAAATGCCGTTCCAGCGCCTTGCGGATTTTGTCTTTTATATCCGACTCTCTGCGATCGCGCGTATCTTCCTCAAATCCCGCAAATCCTATCTTGCCCATTTCTACCGCAAACTCGCTTCCGATATTGGAGGTCATAATAATAATAGTATTTTTGAAATTCACCACGCGGCCCTTAGCATCGGTCAAGCGGCCATTGTCCAGAATTTGCAGAAGGATATTAAACACTTCCGGATGCGCTTTTTCAATCTCATCAAACAGGACGACCGCATACGGCCGATGACGGATGAGCTCAGTCAGCTGTCCCCCCTCTTCATACCCGACATAGCCCGGTGGCGAGCCGATGAATTTGGATGCCGTATGCCGCTCCATATATTCGCTCATATCCATACGGATGAGCGATTTCTCGTCCGTGAATAAAAACTCGGCAAGCGCTTTGGCAAGTTCTGTTTTGCCGACTCCGGTCGGCCCTAAAAACATAAATGATCCGATCGGGCGGTTTTCCTCGCCGATGCCCGCGCGAGAACGACGCACCGCATTGGCAATTTTCCCAATTGCTTCATCTTGGCCAATAACGCGCTGTTTCAGTTCGTCTTCTATTTTCATCAAACGCGCCGCCTCTGTTTCTATTATCTTTGCTGCGGGAATCCCGGTCCAGCGAGCAACCACTGCCGCAATATCTTCCTCCCCCACCTCGCCCCGCGCAACATTGCGGCTGTCTTGAATTTCTTTGAGCGCGGTCTCCCCTTCACGCAGGCGTTTTTCAATCTCCGGTATTTTGCCGTAGCGCAGTTCCGCGACTTTACCGAATTCACCCGCGCGCTCGGCAATATCCGCTTCCTGACGACCAGTGTCTAATTCCTGCTTTGCCGCGCGAACGCTCGCGATCAGTTCTTTCTCTTGCTTCCACGCGGCCTCCAGTGCCGCGGTGCTTGCCTGCAAATCCGCGATTTCTTTTTCTAATTTTTTCAGGCGGTCTTTTTCTTTTTTATCCAGCTCTTTTTCTTTTTTGGGAGCTTCTTGCTCGGCGCTCGCGCCCGCTCCTGCGGGAGCGCCCACAGGCGCCACGGCCGGAGCACGTCCCTCGCCCGTGATTGCGGCGCGCTCAATCTCCCTCTGCATAATCGCGCGGCGCGTCTCATCAAGCTCCTGCGGCAAAGAATCCATTTCAAGGCGCAGAGATGAGGCGGCTTCATCCATCAAATCCACGGCTTTATCCGGCAAAAAGCGGTCGGTAATATACCGAGATGACAGCTGTGCAGCAGAAACGAGCGCCGCATCGGTGATCTTCAATCCATGATGCGCCTCGTATTTGGGTTTGAGTCCGCGCAAAATACCGATCGGATCTTCCACACTCGGCTCCTCCACATACACTGACTGAAACCTCCGTGCAAGCGCTGGGTCACGCTCAATATAACGCTGATATTCCCGCAGAGTCGTCGCCCCAATCGCGTGCAAATCGCCCCGCGCGAGTGCGGGTTTCAGCATATTGGACGCATCAATCGCGCCCTCAGCTCCTCCGGCACCAACGAGCGTATGCAATTCATCAATAAAAATAATGTATTTCCCCTGCCCCCGTTCAATCTCTCGCACAATTGCTTTAAGCCGATCCTCAAATTCACCTCGGTATTTAGTACCCGCGACAATCGCTCCCAAATCAATAGAAATTAATTCCTTGTCTTTGAG
>JBASTK010000111.1:0-3074 GCA_049274855.1 Candidatus Sungiibacteriota bacterium
GGCGCCGATGCGCCGCTTATTGATTAGTTCTTTCTATTAAGCAACTGTGAGATTGTAGATATTAGGAACCTTTTTACCAATTAACAGCATCTTATCCCTTTCTATTACATCAAGAACGCTCTCGCCATAATCAGTAAGAGCTTTTATCGTTTGCGATTGCTCATTATTATTCGCAATATATCTGCACTTTATATCTAACTTCCTTTGGTTCATTCGTGTTATATCAATGATTTCACAGTTATCGCCACCAATAGAAGGGTCCATTTTTCCTGAAGAACGAAAACCGCCTCTATGAATATGTCTTTTTAATATTGCTTCGTGAATTTTCATATTTAATAATTTGTAAGCGTGCAACTATAGGGGTTTATACAACTCCAACGATAACGAATAGTAGAATATGGACTCCATATCGTCCCGCCCATTCCGTCTGGCATTGTATCTATTATCCACTGCTGAAATTGTGGTGTCAAGACTTTGGGGAGGATTTTTCGTTCTGGATAAATTCCTGATACGCGACTTGCTTCTGATTCGAGATTGCGAAGTATCATTGTTAACCTGCTACAATCTGCTGCCTTCTGACCGGTCATGGATAAATCAGACCAACAATCAGCTTTTATTTGAACCATTATCCTGTCCCACTCCTTATTGATTGGTTTTAATTTCTCATCAATTTCAGCTTGCTTTAGCAAATACTCTTCGTACCAAGAATTTTGTTTTACAATTTCTTGTTGCAAAAGTTTCTCTACAGCTTGATTTGATACAAAAGTATCAACCTGATCATTTGTTGAAACTGAAGATTGCGGTACGCATTGAGCATCACCTTGCGCAGGGCAATAAAAATTGTGCCACTGAGGACATTTTGACCACTCCTTTCCGTTACAAACGAGGGTATCGGCGGAAATTGAAACGGATCCATTTTTTATGTTTGATGCCATTTCACAATAACCCTCACTAGTTTTAGGACATATAAATTTTGTGTCATCGGGACATTGTAAATAGACTACTCCATTACAAATAGTCGTGCTACGCGCAGTAGCTTTGATCACCTTTCCTTGTTCCTTATCTTTTGCTTTCAATTCTTTAACTTCTTTTTTTAATTCATCAACTTCGCCCTTCAACTCGGTTATTTGTTTTATGGCTTCTTCTTTACCTTTTCTACTCACTTCAATTGCTCGTATGATCACCTCTTTCGCCTCATCTGGGACTTTGATCAAAACAGCGGACAAGACATTCTGATTTTTTTCAGCATTATCCTCAATTTCAATAAGCAATCTTCCCGCTTGCCCTTTATCTTTAACCTCTTTTGATTTTTCCGTAGCCAACGCAACATTACTTTCGTAGTTGGTGATGGCCGTTTTAACCGCGCCGGTATCTTTTTCTCCCGCAATAGATTCTATTTCAGCCAATCGTTCATCAGCATACTCCAACGCCTTTCTTGCTTTCTTTTCCGGGTTAAATGTGAAAAACAATCCCAGTTTCTCAAAAGCAGTATCAAAAAAATAAAAGAAGCTCCCGGGTTTTACGCCCGGACTTGTTGCGGCTGAAACGGACGCAGGCAAAGAAAAAACAACCGCCAACAGCAAAACCAGTATAATTGTAGAAAATCTTTTCATATTAGTTGGTGGGGTAAAACCATGCCTACTGAGCGGGAGACAAGGACTTCCGACCTATGGATTTTACGATCGGCTGGAATACTTTGGAGGCATTGAGTATCTCAATGCCGAGCACTTGTCCGTTTTCATCCATCTCTACTCCTACGCCCGGCGCAATTTCCACATACTCTTCTTCGTCCCCGCTTTTCAACCAAATATAAAATACATCGCTTTGGCGATCGTAGTGAATAAGTTTTTTCGATTTGTGATTTTTCATAATAGCACGGTCATTTTCAGAAATCTATTCAGGGAAATATCCTCAAAAATGGGTAGGGCAGGATTCGAACCTGCGTAGCCCGTTAGGGCGCGATGCCAGCTCTTCACTAAACAATTGGGCAGGGTGAGAGTCGAACTCAACAGGGGCCGTGAAGCCACGCGGTTTACAGCCGCGCCCCGCTCCCTACGGGGCTACCTGCCCATATATGTGTCCTTATATCCGATTATACCGCTTTTCGTATTGCGCCCGCTATGGCGATGGCACGCTTGCACCCTGCGACATCGTGCGTACGGATCATATCTGCGCCATTATACCTCGCAATCGCCTCTGCCGCAAGAGTCGCCTCTGAAGTCTGGTGAGTACTAATATATTTTTCTGTCATCCCCGACTTGATCGGGGATCCAGTTTTCTCCATAGATTCTGGATTCCCGTTTTCACGGGAATGACAAAAAGAGTTATCACCGATAATTTTTTGCAAAAAACTTTTGCGCGATACGCCGACCATCACCGGATATCCAAGTATCCGGAATTCGCCGAGATGCGCGAGAATGGCGAGATTGTGCTGGATAGTTTTCCCGAACCCGATGCCCGGGTCTATGATAATCTGCTCAATCCCGGCTGATTTTGCCATCGTCGCCTGCTCTCCGAGATACGCGATAATTTCTTCCACGACATCGCCATACTGCGGATTTTTCTGCATGGTGTCCGGCGTGCCTTGCATATGCATAATAATCACCGGCGCTTTGAGCCGCGCCGCGACTTCCCGCATACGCGAATCGCGAAGACCAGAAACATCATTGATAATATGCGCCCCACGCCCCAAACACTTCTCCGCCACTTCCGGCTTTGTGGTGTCTATGGAAATCGGCACCGGCAATTCTTTTACCAAAACATCCAGCACCGGCAGAATGCGGCCAAGTTCCTCCTCCACGGAGATCCGTTGCGATCCCGGGCGCGTGCTCTCGCCCCCGATATCAATGATATCCGCACCCTCGGCAATCATATCTTGGGCGTGGGTAATTGCGGCGGCTGGGGCAAAAAACTTGCCGCCGTCACTAAAACTGTCAGGCGTGACATTGAGAATGCCAACTATGCGCGGACGATCAAAAGAAATCGTAAATTTCCCACAATGGATCACGGACATAAGCCAGCAGAGGGAATTGAACCCCCGTATGCGGTTTATTCACCCGCCCACTTTTTAGTAT
>JBASTK010000112.1:0-5728 GCA_049274855.1 Candidatus Sungiibacteriota bacterium
TGTCATGCCCGATCCCCGCATTCGCGAGGACAGACCCGATCGGGCATCCAGTTTCTCTTTCTCTGGATTCCCGCTTGCGCGAGAATGACAATACTTATCAGAAAAAATCACCAACTGAAATGCGCAAACGCCTTATTCGCGTCTGCCATTCTATGGACATCGGCTCTTTTTTTGATCGCGGCTCCTTCGTTTTTTGTGGCAAGGATAAGCTCGTCGGCAAGTTTGATATGCATGGGCTTGCCTTTTTTGGCGCGCGCCGCGGCGAGTATCCATCGGCACGCAAGCGCAAACTTGCGGTCGCCTTTGACCTCGCGCGGCACCTGATAAGTCGCGCCGCCGATGCGGCGCGACTTGATCTCCAAGAGCGGTCCCACATTTCGTATCGCGGTCTCAAACACATTCATCGGCTCCTGCTTGTACTGCTTGTCCAGCAGATCAAATGTGCGGTACACCACGCCCTGCGCCGTGGATTTCTTGCCGCCTTTCATTACATAATTAATAAACTTGGCAATTTGTACATTGCTGTATTTGGGATCCGGCGCAATCTCGCGCGTGTATTTTCGTTTTCTTCGCATTTGTTTAGTTTGTAGTGGGTAGTTTGTAGTTGGTAGAATCAAGAAAGTATCGTTCTATACTCTACTCACTACTCACTACAACCTAATTACTTAATCGCTTTCGGTCTCTTCGCGCCGTACTTACTTCTTTGCTGTTTGCGGCCTTCCACGCCCGTGGTATCCAAATCGCCGCGCACAATATGATACCGCACGCCCGGCAAGTCCTTCACCCTGCCGCCGCGAATCATTACCACCGAGTGCTCCTGCAGGTTATTTCCCTCGCCCGGAATATATGCCGTCACTTCCATACCGTTGGTAAGGCGGATGCGTGCCACTTTACGCAGAGCCGAGTTCGGCTTTTTGGGCGTCATGGTCGTCACTTTGATGCAAACGCCGCGCTTAAAGGGAGACGCATAGAACACCGGCTTGTTGCGCAATACATTAAAACCCCGCGCCATTGCCGGCGCTTTGGATTTATATTTTTTGGGGACTCTCCCCCGCTTGATCAATTGATTGATAGTCGGCATACGATATGCAATAACTCAAAAACCATAGCAGAAACCGAAAAAAGAGTCAATACTTCTCTCAAATTAAAAGGATACAGCGGTACCGATGAGCAGGCGAAACGCAAAAATAATCAGCGGCGACAAAAGCGACGAGAAAAAGCTAATAAAAAGAATGAGGAGAAACACGCCATATTGCTCCAGAAACATCTGCGCGCCGCGCCATCGAGAAGGCAGAACGGCAAATAATACTTTTGAGCCGTCCAGCGGCGGTATCGGCACGAGATTAAAAATCGCAAGCGAGAGATTGAGCAGTGCGATTGTGCCTGCAATATGAAAAAGGTTTGTGAAAAAACTGCTCTCCGCAAACGCGGGTAAAAAGCGAAACAGTAAGCCAAACACCACCGCAAGAAAGATATTCGCCGCGGGACCGGCAACACCAACAAGCGCCGGACCCCACTTTTGATTACGCAAACGATACGGATTGTACGGCACAGGTTTCGCCCACCCGATAATAATGCCGCCAAACAAATATGACATCGCAGGCAGAATAATAGAGCCAAACGGATCAATATGGGGCATTGGATTGAGTGTGAGACGCCCTTCTTGTTCGGCGGTATCATCTCCAAGTAGAAGCGCTGCAAACCCGTGCGACACCTCGTGGATCACCACTGAAAAAACCAGTATCCCGATTTGAAAAATAAGCCCGATTGCATTTTCCATAACAATAATGTAGTGTGTAGCAAGTAGGTTGTAATTAGGTTGTAATGTAGTAGAGATAGAAGAATATCTACTCACTACCAACTATAAACTACTCACTCTATTATGAAGACATGCGCGCTGTGCGACAAAGGATCAGTGAGTGCGGGTACGCGCTCGTTTCTACGAAGCCATTATAACCCGACCAGCACTATTCGCAAATACCCCAATCTGCAATGGGCAAGATTGGCATCGTCGGCGACACGTAAAAAAATATGCGTCAAATGCATGAAGAAACTGCACGGATAACTGATTCAATTATGAAAATTATTGCGGTATCATACAAAGAAGCAGCGGCAGGCAATGCCGTTTTTATTGCGGCGTTTCAAAGCGCTTCGCTTGAACGCGATGCGCTTGTTTTGTCACTATCCGCAGACACGCGCAAAACGCTCTTGCGTTTTGCGCGTGAAGAATTCCACGGCGAAGACGGCGAAATAAAAACGCTCTGGCTTGCCGACCGCAAACCAAGCCGTCTCGTACTCTTCGGCCTCGGAGAACAAAAAAAATGGCATACGCGTAAAATGCCGCTCATAGCGCGCCGCATGGTGCGTTTTGCTAAAAACCAAAAAATAAGAGAGTTCGCAACGCCGCTCATAAACGATGCTAAACAATTTACTGAAAACGCGCTCATGGCGCAGTTTGAATATAATATCTATAAAGAAACGCCGAAGGACGGATGGCCAGAGGTCAAAAAAATAGTACTCGCGGTTGCAGACAAAAATATATCCTCAACAACGCGCGGCATTGCCGAGGGTATAATCATGGGGGAAGAAATAAATGCAACCCGCATGCTTGCCAATACCCCGGGCAGTGATATGACGCCTACGCATCTTGCGGATGCGGCACGGCTCGTTGCCAAAAAAACTGGCATCACGGCAAAGATTCTTGACAAAAAAGAAATGACGCGCATGGGCATGGGCGGCGTGCTTGGCGTTGCCAAAGGGTCCGGCGAGGAGCCAAAATTCATCATCCTTGAATATCACAAAGGGCCAAAGACGCAAAAACCACTCGTGCTGATTGGCAAAGGCGTCACCTTTGACAGCGGCGGCATCAATCTCAAGCCCGAGCAATATATGTACGAAATGCATATGGATATGTCCGGCGGAGCGGCAGTCATCCACGGCATTGCCGCCATCGCGCGGCTCAAACTCCCGATCAATGTCATTGGTCTGGTGCCTGCGGTGGAAAATATGCCGTCGGGTTCATCATACCGCCCGGGCGACCTGCTCAAATCCATGAGCGGCAAGACCATTGAGGTACTCAATACCGATGCCGAAGGCCGCGTGATTTTAGCAGACGCCCTTACCTATGCGCTCCGCTATAAACCCGGACTCATCGCGGATTTTGCCACGCTCACCGGCGCCGCGCATGTGGCGCTCGGCAATTATTGCTCGGCGCTTTTTACCAACCGCGATGCGCTCATCGAAAAACTCACCGGCATCGGCACTACCTCCGGCGATTATGTCTGGCCTCTGCCGCTCTGGGACGAATATCTGCCGGAAATCAAAGGCATATTCGGCGATATTGCCAATATGGCAAAAAATGACCGCTACGGCGGCGCGATCCACGGCGCAAAATTTCTGGAGCAATTCGTGGCAGATACGCCATGGGCACATCTTGACATCGCGCCGCGCATGACCAGCGTAGAATCCGATTACCTTGCAAAAGGCGCGTCCGGCGTCGGCGTACGCTACATCGTGGAGCTCGCGCGCGAATATCCGAAATTAAAATACCCTCTCCCATCCGATTAGGACAAGAGAGGGTACACTTCATTTCTTTGGGCATGAGTAATCGCGCACCACCACTCTTCGTATTATTTTTGGATATATCCCCCGTTCCATCAAAAACCCCCACACGCCGATGGTCAACACCGCGCCGACCATTAAAACAAAAACTATAACCACGGAAATGAACAAAATCGTTTCCCCCATCACGCGCCTCCATTCATTATGATCCCCGTCCTGCTTACGAAAATAAAGACAAGGGATAATGTTATCCTTGACGGCATCGCGGTACTGCCGCGCCGCCGCTCTGACACCGCGCTCGTCTGGATCCACGGGCTTGGATCCAGTTTTGCACGGAACCAAACGCTGATAAAAGAACTTTCGGGGCAATGTGTAAAAAACCGCATCGCCTACTTCAAATTTAACACCCGCGGGCATGATATTGTCAACCGCAACGCCTCAAAGGGAGATACCTTGTACGGCGCGGGATTTGAAAAGTTTGAGGAGTGCGTTTCTGACATCCGCGCGATGATCGGCTATACGCGAAAACTCGGCTACAAAAAAATAATTCTGGCAGGGCATTCCACCGGCGCAAATAAATCACTCTACTATCTCTACAAAACCAAAGACCGTGCAGTCAAAGGACTCATCCTGCTGGGACCGGTCAATGACATCGCCGCAGGCCGCAAAAAATTCGGCAAAACAGAGCTTGCGCGCGGCGTCAAAATCGCCGAAAAACTTTTTCAGAGAAATCCAGAAGCGCTCATGCCGCAATCCTACGGCATATCCTCCGCCGCGCGATTCTTAAGCATGTTTAGGCAAGAAACCAACGAGGACACATTCCCCTATCTCACTCTGCACGCAAAATGGAAAGCATTAAAAAGCATCCGCGTGCCGATTGCCGTCATCATCGGCGAACGCGACGAGTATCTGGACCCCGTTAGAAGTCCGTCGCGCCGCAGGCGCGACGGCAGTCCCGACGGCGCGTCGGGACTTACTTCTCACGGAGCAAGCAGCCCGGCGCAGAAACTCATAGACATATTTCGAGCAAACGCGCGATGGACAAAATCCTTTTCCGGCGTTATCATCAAAACCGCGGATCACGGATTCCGCAGAAAAGAGAGGCAACTCTCAAGAGAAATAATCCATTGGATCAAACGGGGCGTCGTATAATGGCAGTACGCAAGGCTGGGGGTCTTGTAGCGGGAGTCCGATTCTCCCCGCCCCGAATCTTTCAAAAGTATTTGACTTCCATTACTCTCCTCTTGTTGCAAAGATAACAATTGTCATATATTATCAACTTATGGCTGAAATATTAAATAGTTATACTTTTAGACTCTTTAAAAAGCGGTCTTCTTCGCCTCTTATTGAAGGCGCGGCTTCAATATTGGATTCTTCAGATAATAACCATCTTTATCACTATGACAATAACGACAAGGAAGCTGATAGTAATTCCTTACGAGATGATTGGCTTCAAGTGGGGCAGGATTTACAAAATGTAATTGAAGAGTATGCTACCATCCACACCAACAAAACAAACAGAAACGCGTGATGACAAGATTGTTGCCTATCACGAAGAATATTCTGGACTTATCCCACATCCGCGCCTCATGCGAGAGTGGAATGACATTGTCCCGGGTTCCGCTACAAAGATATTTGAGCGGTTTGAAAAACAATCAAACCACAGGATGGACACCGAAAGAAAAGTCGTCAGAGCTAATAATTTCAAACAATATGCTGGCATCATCTTCGCCTTTATCATAGCTATGACAGCTATTAGCGGGGGCATTTTTACAGCCCTAAAAGGTTTGCCATTCCTAGGTGGTAGTTTGTCGTTCGCAGGTCTCGGGATGCTTGTCGGAGCATTCTTAGTAAATACCTTTCATAATCCAAACAAGGCCGGAGAAAGAGTATCAAAGATGAATAAAACCGCCCCATAAAATGGGGCGGTTTATGTTTTATCTAGCGCTGTACTCAAAACATAATATCCTCTTCTGCTCTTTTGTAGGCGTGGATTTCTTCTGCTGAAAACCAGTGCTTGATTTCATGCGCCGCCTCGTCCGGATCGCCGGAGGCGTGCACCAGATTGCGAATAGCGCGTTTGGCGTCATTTGCCAATACTGGAGAATCCACTGAAAAGTCGCCGCGGATAGTCCCCATCTCGGCAAACGACGGCAGGGTTTTACCC
>JBASTK010000113.1:0-1774 GCA_049274855.1 Candidatus Sungiibacteriota bacterium
ATTTTAATGTGGCGAGGTCGCGCGTGCGGCTTGTTTCGGGCGCTACGGCAAAACAAAAGTTTTTTGAGATTTCTTAAATTAAGAAAAGGGTGGTATTATTATCCTTATCCATAATCCGAAGGCGAAAATGCCATTTTCTATGAGCATACCTGTCAAAGATACAACTATTAATAATTAAACATTTTTTTATGACGCAATGGCAAAAAATATCGCTCTTTCTCCTCCGTATAAGTATGGGGTGGCTTTTTTTCTGGGCAGGAATTACCAAAATATTAAACCCCGCATGGTCAGCTGTCGGATACTTGCATAACGCAAAAACATTTGCGGATTTTTATACATGGCTTGCTTCGCCAGCCATGCTCCCGCTGATTAATTTCGTGAACGCATGGGGACTCACCCTGCTTGGCGTATCATTGATTCTGGGCATCGGCGTCCGTCTGAGCGCTTTTTTTGGCGCGGCACTTATGATACTCTACTATATTCCTATTCTTGATTTTCCTTATCCCAACCCCCGTGCGTTTATTATTGATGAGCACATTATCTATGCACTCGCATTGATACTGCTCGCCGCTCTGCGCGCGGGGCGTATTGGAGGATTGGAAAACTGGTGCGCGAACCTGCCGCTCTGCGCCAAGTTTCCGCGCCTGCGAGCATGGCTTGGCTAACACCAGCGACTATTACTCCGCGTAATATAATCATAATATGATGCAAGGATACAATAATTACGGAGGTATGATGGGCGGAGGATTCGGGACGATCTTCACGATCTCATGGATCGTGTGGCTCGCCGTCGGCATCCTGCTTGCCATTTTCCTCTGGCAAAAAGTCACAAAAAAATAATAAACCTGCTGATTAAATAATTTCCCAGCTCGTTAATTTTCTCGCTATGCACGCATCTAAAATTATTCGCGCGTTGACGCGTCTCATTATAAAAAGAAAGATCACGAGCGCCGCAATCGCTCTCGTGCTTATTGGCGGCGGATATTTCGGCTACACAAAAATTTTCAGCGCCGCTGGCGTAGTTCGCTATGCGACCGCGCAAGTTCAAAAAGGCACGCTTATTGTCTCTATTTCTGGAAGCGGACAAGTATCAGCTTCCAACCAAGTAGATATTAAGCCAAAAGCAAGCGGAGAAATAATCGCCGTATATGCGGAGTCGGGGCAAGAAGCGGGCGCCGGAGATGTTTTAGCGATCATTGACCCTCGTGATGCGCAACGGGCAGTACGAGATGCCCAAACGGGTCTGGAGACCGCACAATTGGAACTGGACAAAATACTTGAGCCGCTGGACGAGCTTACCCTCCTGCAAGCCGAGAACTCTTTGATACAAACAAAGGAATCAAAGCAAAAAGCCGAAGATGATATAAAGAAAGCATATGAGGATGGGTTCAATGTTGTTTCAAATAGTTTTCTTGATCTCCCCGGCATTATGACGGGCCTTCAAGATATGCTCTTTGAAAGTACTCTGGGCGCGGGTGCGCAATGGAACATTGATTATTATGCCAATGCCGTCAAAATCTATGACGAGAAAGTGCTGCGCTATCAGGAAGATACCCGCTCTGCATACCAGACAGCGCGCGCGGCATATGATAAAAATTTCGCTGACTATAAATCAACCAGCAGATTCGCGGATCACGATACCATAGCATCGCTTATAAGTGAAACATATGACACGACAAAAGAAATTAATGAGGCAGTGAAAAACGCGAACAATCTCATTCAATTTTATCAAGACAAACTCACCGAACGAAGTGTTAAGCCGCATGCGCTTTCC
>JBASTK010000114.1:0-1938 GCA_049274855.1 Candidatus Sungiibacteriota bacterium
TAGGGGAATATACCAAGCCGGAGGTGCGGGAGATGGCGCGGAAATTCAATTTGCCTACGGCGGAGAAAAAGGACTCGCAGGGGATTTGTTTTATCGGAGAAATTGATCTCAATGCGTTTCTAAAAAAACATATCACTATGAGACCAGGTCTCATAGTGACGACTGCGGGGCGGCATGTGGGGGAGCATGACGGACTGGCGTTTTATACTCTGGGCCAGCGCGAGGGGCTTGGCACAGGCGCCCGCCCGCCAATGGCGGGCGAGCCTCGCCCCAAAGGGGTGGGCGGCGGGATTCCGTATTATGCGGCGGCTAAGGATTTTGCGGCCAATACGCTTGTTGTTGCCGAAGGTCCGTATGACGAAAAACTTTTTTCAAGCGAAATTGCGGCAAGCAGTATTAATTGGATTTCTGGCGCGCCGCCGAAGCTGCCGCTTCAGTGCGAAGCGCGTATTCGCTATCGCCAGCCGCTTCAACCCTGCAGGGTTGAAGCGGGAGCAATAAGCGGGCAACTACTCGTTATTTTTAATGAGCCACAACGCGCCGTGACTCCGGGTCAGTCCATCGTATTTTACCGCGGCGAGGAAATGCTCGGCGGCGGAATTATTGTATAAAAATGAAGCGCTCGGGATTTCTCCCGAGCACAGTTCTTGCCTCTTATTCTCATACAGCGGTCGCTTTTGTCCAATTGTATTTTCGTGTGGGCGGGGCGGTCGGGGCAGGGCCGTACCTTCTTTTCATAATGCAGGCATTACAAATCTCTTCCTCATTATAAGTATTGAGTTTGTTGTTGCAATCTGTCTCGGCGCAATATCTCACTGGCTTATTTTTAGGAAAGGTCTTGTAGGTAGACATTTCTTTTACTCCTTGAAAATGGCCTGGCGAAATATGCCGTAAGGAACTATTTTCAGTAAACAGGAATATGCGAGGATTGTCCAGTGGTGGTGGAATCTCGCTGATAAATAGGGTAGTATTGATGCGTATGCAATCCTCCGAAATACGAAGAAAATTTCTTGAATTTTTCGAGAAGCGGGGACACGCGGTGGTGCCGTCTTCTTCGCTTATTCCCGATGATCCGTCGGTATTATTAACCACCGCGGGTATGCAGCAATTCAAGCCTTACTATACGGGCGAGGCAGATCCAATGACCAGCATTCATCCGACACTCGGCCGCCCTCTGGGGACACGCAATGCCGTGTCCATCCAAAAATCATTTCGCACATCCGATATAGATGAGGTGGGCGACGAGCAGCATCTCACCTTTTTTGAAATGATGGGCAATTTTTCCTTCGGAGGATATTTTAAGAAAGAGGCGATACAATACGCATTTGATTTTTTGACAAAAGAAATTGGGGTTGCCATTTCTTATATTACGATTTTTCAAGGCAAAGAAGAAATAGGCGTCCCAAAAGATGAGGAGTCGCGGGCGATTTGGCAATCGCTCGGCGTAAAAGACATTCGCGAAGAGGGGATGGAGGATGTGTTTTGGGGACCAACCGGCAGTGCTGGTCCCTGCGGTCCCACTACGGAGATTTATTGCAAAAATGCCGCGGGACAGGATATTGAGATATGGAATATCGTGTTCAACGAATTCTTTTTCGCGGGCTCGCGCGAGGAATTGCTCTCCGGTATATCGGGCAAAAAACTGGAGAAATTAAAAACTCCGGGCGTAGATACCGGTATGGGTTTGGAACGTCTTGCGATGATTAGCCAGGGTAAAAAAAATATTTTTGAGACGGATTTGTTTAGTCCATTCATGCTCTTTCTCAGAGGCAATCCAGAGTATCAAGAGCAACATGGACGGATCGTCGCTGATCATACGAGAGCTGCAATATTTCTTCTCGCAGACGGAGTTCGTCCTTCTAATAAAGAAAGGGGATATATTTTGAGGCGTTTAATACGACGGGCAGTCGCACACTATAGACCATTCTCACAACAGGC
>JBASTK010000115.1:0-4607 GCA_049274855.1 Candidatus Sungiibacteriota bacterium
GGGCCATACTTTTTGTACTTGAATTTCATAAACCGAACCCGACATACGGGATCAATTTTTCTGGCATACGCGTAAGAATTGGCTTTTTATGCCCTTTGTTTTGTGCGGCGTCCCACGCTTCTCTTGCGGTTTTACCGCTTCCGACAACTGTTTGTTCATCATTAAGCAAGGCCACCCACAGGCCCTTATATTTCTTATAGATTTTGCTCCAATCAAGCGCCATATCAAAATAGTAGCAGATGGTGGGGCGTTTTGCAAATAATGCGATAAGCCCTCAATAGTCAATTATGCCGCAATCGCAATGCTGCCGATAGCGAATATTAAGGATGTTTTTGAGCATAACATAAATTGAGACATCTACCGTGGTATCGGCAGCCCTAATTTTTGAGATTTCTTTATATCTTGCAATAAAGAGAAGATTAATTTTGCCATTTTCTTTCGTTCCGATTTTACGTCCATGCACCATGTGTTCCCTCTTACTTCAATGTGCGATTCAATTAACGATAATAAATCTTATGGTATGGTATTTTGTTGATACTCCGGATAACTTCTGACGAAATTATTAAAGCGCGATTCAAGCCGCCGTTTGATAGCACGATCATATCGATCAAAATCAAAAAATATCCCGCCCCTTACCTCATCTATTTTAAGTCTCATGGATATATGGTTAAAAGTTAATATTTTTTTCCAAATTGATAATTTCAGAACTTTTAGTATGCCAGTCGGCTACCCGTTCGTAGTCTAGGAACTTCGTCCTTTTCTGAATGGGCATAAACGCGCTCATGGCGATTTTATCGTCGTATTCTCGCCGTCTTGCTTCAGCGGCAACGATAAAAAATTCAGCATAGAAATCTTGCAAGTCGGAGAACTTCAAAAGAGAATGATCTATGGGGGTTGAGTGCTCCACCTCAAAAAAACGATATGGCATTTTTCTGACATTGAACCAAGAAACATCAACGGTTTTTGCTTTTCTCACAATATGATCGTAGCCAAATTGATAAAAATCTTCTTGCGAGCTAATCTCGCTTAATGTTTTGCCGAGAAACCTTTTGTTTCTATCTTGGTTTGGCACGAATGTCGTGTACTTTTTCAGATTTCCTATTTCTACCAGTAGTCCTTGATAGTAGCTATGATTGAATAACTCTTGCTCTGATTTCGGGACTATATCTGTTGGGGAAATCTCTATTGGCAATTTATCTTTATGCGAAAGTAGAGCCCAAAGACCGGGTTTTATTTTGAAAAAGAATCGTTCGTCCTGCACAATGCGGCGGATACTGGCAAATGGCGTTTTTGTCTTCCACTCCACATCGGGCATTTTAAAAACCTCTTGATTAAGATAGCCAAGTGTTGCAAATCCGCCACTCCGTTCCATTATTTTAATAACCGCTTCGTGTTGCATCATATTCGTTTTCGTTTGTTAAACTCAAAGTCCTTTTTTAACCCGTTGCTTTTGTCCCATGCGCCTTTGTTGACGCTAAGACCCCATTCAACATCTCGCGGTACCCAGTATGAAAATGCAGGTTTTTGAGCGAAAAACAAGTCGGAGCACGAGGCGTAATAATATTACGCCGAGGGCGAGACGAAGTTTTGTAGCCAAAAACATAGCATTTTCAGACAGGGGGAAGATGTTGAATGGGGTCTTGCTTGCCGGCCGGCGTGGACAGTAAAGCCGCCGTTGGAGAGAAGGTACGGCGGGTCTGCGAATATCATATCAACGGAGTTTTCCGGGAGGCCAGCCAAAATATCCAGGCAGTTGGCTTGGTAGAGTTTGAATCTTGGTTTTTCGTAGTAGGGGGCGTGCATAGTTATTGGGCAGTGAGCGTGATGGCTTTCGTCTCTTTGCGCGGGGGACCGGGTTCGGGGACCGTGCAATTTGGCTGATCGGAATGCTCTATGGCGATAACTGCATGGCGTTCATCTCGCCAGGTCACGAAGGTGATCGCATTGAGATCGTGATCGCGTTTGCCCACAACATCGTATTCTTTTGTGGTCCCATCGGCAAGATTCAAAATCGTGAGATAATCCTCCGCGCTACAGATGCTTGTCATGACACTCCGCGCGATCGCCAACCGAGAGGCATCGGGCGACAGGTAAAGGCCGTTATTTGATCCCTCAAGAGATCGCAGTACGATCCGCAGATCGTTTGTGTTTGCATCAAAGCGATATACAGTAGCAGCGCAGTTACTCTCGCCGTGACTTTCGCGAGTAACATGACAGAGGGCTGAAGCGGTTGCCGAAAAATAGAACGTACCGTCATGATATTCAAGAATGCCTCTGTTCAACCAGATGTTCCCCAGAGAAGCGGTTATAGGCATTCCTCCGAGAGAACCGAGCCGGCCGACAGGCACGTGCGCCGTACGTTCGCCGTTCCGGTTGAAAAAGATGAGCTCCGTATCACCCTTATTCAAGGAAACCGCGGGAAATGCATGGGGTATTCTCCATAGGTCTTGCGGGATGCCATGAGCGTGATCCACTGCTTTCATTATGGCCGCTGAACGATTGTCGATGAGCATTCCGAGCGCTGGCGCCACCATTGTCTCGTTGAGCCACAGCGCTGCGGCCAAACCAAAAATGAGGAATGATGCCGTTTTCGCGCGTGATAAAATCTTTTGAAATGTTTTTCTCCGCAGATGACGTTCAACACAGAGCACGTCCCTTTTCGTTTGTCCTTCGTAGATGCCCAGATTAAATGCCTGATCTATGGGCACATTGCCTGTTCCTGCGTTGTATGCCGCTATTGATTTTCTCAGGCGGTCTTTGGAGTTTTTATAGACAGTGTCATAGAGGTGTTGGAAATATCTGATGCCGCCTCTGATATTGTGATGAAGATTAAAAACATCATCACTATCAACCGGGCTGTAAAACGGTTTGGATGGATTATTGAGATCTTCTATGAGTTTCTTGGAGAGCTGCATCACGCCGAAAGCAACCTCAACTTTTGGATTGTCTCTATTCCAAGAAACGGTATACGGAAACGCGTTTGACTCGCAATCGGCAAGCGCCAACAAAATTTCTGGATTCATGCCAACCGCTTCTGCTTCATGCGCCATTATCTGTTGGATGGCTATTTGGCTTTCTCCCTCCATCTCCAACGCCAACGAATAGATGTAGCCCACATCGCCTCCGTACTTAACCTTATGCCATCGGTTGGTGGAAAGAAAATCTCCCTTGGAGTTTTTTATCCGCTCTCCCCTGGTCGCTCTTTCTAGGATGACCACCCATTCTCCGTGAGGAATGTCCTCCACCATGATGTCTGAAACAGTATTATGATCTGTTCTCAAAACCGTGGATTGCCAGATGACTTTTGCTTTTACAGAAGCGTCTCCGCTTCCGCTCGCATCAAATCTTGCGCGATGCAGGATCGGCGTCCGGTCCGCCCAGAGTTCAATATAATGAATGCCTTTAGGCAGTACCGGTGAGAACGTTTTTTCTTGGCGGTTACTTTGGAAAGGAAAGCTGCTCCAGAGCCACTTACGATGGAACACTGATAATGGCGAGGTGTTTTTCTGGACTTCGCCGTCAATAACGAGTTTGATGTCATCGCCGTCTCTCCAATGCCAGCGAACTGATGCGTCTATAGAGAAAGAATCAAGCGGCAAATCAATAAACGCAAACGTAAACCATGGTCTTCGGTCTCCGTCTTCAGCGTGTTCTTCCGGATCCAAATTGATGGCGGCGAGATTCGAGATTGGTGATAGAGTAGGTTCCCGTTCTATGGCGGCGCCCTCTTGAGGGATAAAAGCGATGGTGTGCTCTCCGGCCTGCAGACGCATAATGAAAATAACAGTTTGTTTCGCCCCTCTCAACAGCGTCCCGTTCCATGATGCCGGAATATCTTGGTATTGCGGTTTGGACGCGGCAGGAATCTCTCTCGGAGCTATGCCGTCAATTTCTATGCGCAAATCCTCGCCGCCTCTTTTTCGGATCTGTTCTCCAGACCGGCATCGTGCCGCGATGGAAATTGTGTAGACGCCGTTTTCCGGAATGTGAAAATGGTAATCAAACGACCCTGTTATTCTTTTATTTGCAGGGAAAGACATTGTGGATACCATTAATATGGTTTTAATAATAGATGAGTGAGACCATGCCTACAAGACGGGGTTATCCACCTTATAATTCGCCTTGCAACGCGAGGGCGTATTGCAACAGCACGGCGCGGATGCGGGCGGAATCCGGATGTAATTTGAATATCGCGAGCTCCACATCATCGCGGATGCCATTGCGGCTGGCATCTATGCCTTGCAAGGTTTTATCCGCCTCTACTCCCGGATCAGGCGGGAGATTCTTGCCCATCACATCATCAAGAGAGAGTTTGGTAGCATGGATCTTCGCCACCTGCTCATCTGTTTTTTGTTTGTCCCACAAAACAAACATCCGATACACCACGAGAGCCGCAAAAGCAACAAAAATAATAATCGCCGCCTATTTCAATATTTTAAGAAACAACGACATACCCTTATTGTAAAGGGGTGCGGGTTTGCGCGCAATAGATCGCATGAGACCCGTTGCGTAATAATGATTTTCATAATATTTTATAAAAAACGGTGTCTGTTTGAAAATATCCGAACGGAACTGGCTGGGCTCGGCGGGCGGAATTTCCCCCACAC
>JBASTK010000116.1:0-2801 GCA_049274855.1 Candidatus Sungiibacteriota bacterium
CTAAATTATCACAAAGTGGCAAAGTCGGTTATATTCTAATACTATGGAAAAATCGAACGCAAAAGCTGAAGAGAAAATAATTTTATGCACAGAGTGCGGAGAAGTTTACGAACCCGCTAGCGCACACGCGGATATAAGATGCGCTAATTGCGGTAATCATCAAAATGTGAATTGAGCCGTACAAAGTATATGCCGAGGGCGTTACGGAGTGGGAAGCGTTGGACGAAATTAAAAATATGACTTCGCCTAATCAAATGTTGTGGAGTTTGATTTATAGAAAATTAAAAGGCAATCGCGGCAACACAATGATTACTGTTTATGAGGCAGAACGACTAACACAAATTATTAGAAACAAAAATAATCGGACGGAGCTAAACTGTGAGAATAAAATGCTCTCATTCGATTCTAATGCTCAAAAAATTATTTGCGCCGACAGACGGCCTAATTCTTATGTTGGACGGAAGGAAGAAATAAATTTGTTGCCGCGATTGATAGCGAAATATCAAGCAGGCAATTCTTTTGAAGCGCATTTGCAAGCGTACATAACTAAAAATCTTGGCGAGGGTAAAAACAGAAGTCTGGACGAAACGATACTAGATGGCGCAGAAATAGAATGGCTTGGCAACGAAGTTTCGTGCGGTGTCGGTATGCAAAGAATTGATGTTATGCCCTCGATTATGAAAAATAGCCAAAGAGCGGTCGTTCCAATCGAATTAAAAGCGGTTGAAGCGGACGAAAGAAATGTTATTCAGATTCAAAGATATGTTGATTGGATAGAGCAGTATTATATTCCAAATTGTCAAAGCGATATTCAACCGGTATTGATAACGAAAAAAATTGAAGATAAAACAACAAATAACTACCGCAAATTAGTTAATAGCTTCAACCGCTTTAATCAGACAACTAACAGCCGGTGCAATCCTCTTGTATTTATTGAGTTTTCTATTATCCGCAACGATTTATTTTTTGAAAAGGTTACTTACTAATGTAAGAGTGATGAATGACGATCACGACATGAAATCCTTCATTTATTTTCTAATCGCTAGTTTTTTTCTCTTCCCCAATTTGTCTCTTGCGGTTGGATTCACTGAAATGTGCTCAAAAAATGGGTACACGATAACCACAATGAACGGGATATTTACGAACGAAGATGGTGCGAAAAAGAATAAGGAAGCATTGGAACTTCGTCTAGATAGAGAATACGAAGGAGAGAAAATAAAAGTTGACTATCTCCATAACGCTTCACATCTCGGCGGCCTCGGCGACATTGCCAAGTCCATTTATCAGGGGATTTTTGATAAGGAGACCGTGGATGACTATGACCTGGTGGAGATGCTCAAAAGCGCGAGCGAGAAAGTTGCTACGCAGAAATTGCTTCTTGTTGCCCATTCGCAGGGCAATTTTTATGCCAATAGTTTTTATGATACGGTGGCTGGCCGCGCGGGCGGCATACCGCCCGCGTCAATCGGCGTCTATTCGGTCGCAACGCCTTCAGGGCGCGTGGCTGGCGGAGGAAAATGGATGACCTCTGATACGGATGAAGTAATTGCCGACATCGTGGGACGCGCGCTCGCGCGACCCATCATGTTGCCCAATACGCACATAGAACTCCAGCCCGGCGATGATACGCGCGGGCATGATTTTTCCAAGATATATCTGAAGTATCGCGGCGCTGAAATAGTTGCCGATATTGAAAAGTCGCTGGACCGACTGCAAGAAAACAATATCCAAGATGCGCAGAAGCCGTGTCTTGACCCGCCGCCGCTCACAATCAAGCATAAAATAGAGGGCGCCGCATTTGCGCTGGCAGATCCTGCGGTAAGCGCTGGCATCAAAGCAATCACCGCCGTATATCAGGCAAGTGCCGCTACCACACAGACAGCAGCCGCTCTATTCACTATCGCGGGTACAAAAATAGCCAATACTATTGCCGCACGGATTGATGGTATAAAAAATCTCTCATTCAGCGCGGCGGCAGGACTCTCCGGCTCATCGGCCTCGCTCAATGATCTGGCGGATACATCACCCACTGCACCGACAAATCTCTCTCCCCGCATACTTACGGAGGTGCCTCCCGAGGTTCAACCTCCGATAATAACAAGCACGGCAACGCAACCTCCAGATATTCCGTCAATCCCTGCATCTGCCAATAGACCATCAGAACTATCGGAGGTTCAACCTCCGACGGTGGGTAGTACTGCGGCAGAGCCGCCGCGGTCATCATCTCCTTCATCATCTCCATCATCATCTCCTTCATCCTCTGCCGGCAGTAGTAGTGACGGAGGCGGCTCGTCATCTTCCTCGTCATCTTCATCTTCTTCATCAAACTCCTCATCCTCTTCGTCTGCAACCACGCCAACAGCAGACACTTCGCCGCCTTCTGCTCCCATCATCACCGCGCCGTCTCTGGACGGCGCGGTTTCTTCGTCCACCTCACTGCTGTTCATCGGTACTGCCGAAGCATCCTCAACTATTTCCAACTCTGCGACAACAGCAACCACCACTGCTGGCACTGCAGGCGCATGGTCGCTCTCTCTTTCCGGTCTAGCCCAGGGCACGAGCACTATTCTCTTTTACGCCACGGATACTGCGGGTAATGTGTCCTCATCTTCCTCACGTATCGTGGTGATAGATACTTCTGCTCCATCAGTATCACTTGCCATCAGCACTTGTAATCAATCGCTCTCATCAAGCGGGTGTCTCCTTGCCACAACCACGCTCTCTCTTGCATGGTCAAGTTCCGCATCTGATCTTGATTCGTATGCTGTCTCCTGCACTGCCAATAACACTGCGTGCTCCGG
>JBASTK010000117.1:0-2393 GCA_049274855.1 Candidatus Sungiibacteriota bacterium
CGTCATGGTGGATGATTCGCACGCCAGCGGAGTACTCGGCGCTACGGGACGGGGAAGTGTGGAGGGATTGATGGATCGCATAGATATTTTGACTTCTACATTCGGCAAAGCGCTCGGCGGAGCCGGCGGGGGATTTACCGCAGGACGCAAAGAAATCATTGAGTATCTGCGCCAGCGAAGCCGCACGACGCTGTTCAGTAATAGTTTGCCGCCGCCGATTGCGGCGACCGCGCTCGCAGTACTCAATGCATTTGACCTGCCTGCGCAGGCAGGCGGTTTATTGGCAGACGCGCGGCAGCGGCTCGCAGACAACACGCGCTATTTTCGGGACGCAATGGTACGCCTCGGCTTCACGCTTGGCGGAGACGGCAAGCACCCGATCACGCCCGTCATGCTCGGCGATGAGATACTTGCGGTTGATATGGCGTCCGCTCTACGCGAGCAGGGGATTTATGTGCGCGGATTTACTTATCCGGTGGTTCCCATGGGCAAAGCACGCATCCGCGTCCAGCTCTCCGCCAGCCACACCAAAGAGCAAATGGATCGCGCGATTACCGCGTTTGAGAAAGTCGGTAAAGAACTGAAAAATATCCAAATGTGAGATTCATCGGTCTTGATCTAGATAAACCTTCCCTCTCTGTAGCTGAACGCAGAATTGCGAAATCTCATTTGTCGGTTGAGCTTAAAGAAGCATTTGCTGAATCCCTCCCGCTGGCGGATCAATCCATAGATATTTGTTTCAGCACTCTAGCTTTCCATCATATGCCGGATAGTGTAAAGCGCGATGCGATTAAAGAGATTTATCGTGTCTTGAAAAATAGCGGCACAATAGTTATCGCAGATTTTGGGGCTAGAAAAAACATAGTACTCCGCAAATTTCTCTTTTTGAGAAAATTGAATATCTTGAGGGTAATTTTAAGGGACTGATCCCCCTGTATATGAAGGAAGTTGGTTTCAGAAACATCAAAGTCGTTGCCGAAAAATGAATTAACTCATAGAGTGATCCTTGTTTTCATTGACTAAATCTGATATTCTTCATATATGCCAAACGCAATGATAGGGAATAGCGAAAATACATTGACCTCCGAGCAGATCGCTGAACGAGGGCAAAAACTCTATGAGGAAAAATTGAAGGCCGTTCTTGAGCCGACGCAAAAAGGAAAGTTTGCGGCTATTGAGGTCGAAAGCGGAGATTATTTTATTGCGGATACTCTCCTGGAAGCACTGCAAAAGGGTAAAGAAAAGTATCCAGACCGACTACTTCATACCGTCAGAGTCGGGTACGAAGGCGTATTCAAAATGGGAGGATATGCCAGTAAGGGTTTTTCTTATGGATGGCAATCTTCAAGGTAATTCATCACCGCGAATAGCGGTTGAACTCTATGGGGTGCTGGGGAGGCCAAATCCTCCTGTTTTATTTGATGCTATCATAGATACTGGTTTTACCGGCGGTATTTCTATACCTGTATCCAAAGCTCTTCCTCTCGGGCTTATGCTTTACAGCACCGCGACATTTACCCTTGCCGACAACTCAAAAGAGAATACCTTTCTCTGTTTGGGAACTATTCGTATGGAGGACGAGGAACAACTGATGATTTTTTCTCTTACGAAAGGAAGCGATATTCTTGTCGGTACAGAATTTCTTGCTGCCTTTAAAGTAAAATTTGAACTTAACTATAAAACGAGGAGATTTTTCATCGCACCACAAAAATCAGAAGAAGAGCAAAAAACTAGAGGATCAGAAATCAACGAATCTCTCTAATTGGTATGAAAAACATCGTTATTATCGGCGGAGGGACGGGCACATTTACGCTTCTGGCGGGCTTGCGAAAGTTTCCAACCAATAATTCAGTGATCGTCTCCTCGGCGGATGACGGCGGCTCTACCGGCGTCCTGCGCCGGGAATTGGGCATTATGCCGGTCGGCGATATCCGCCAGTGCCTGGTTGGCTTGTCATATACTGATGACGCCATGCGCAATCTTTTTTCGTACCGATTTGATCGGGGGACGCTTGCCGGACACACAGTCGGCAATATCATCTTAGCCGGCCTTGAAAAAACAGCAGGCAGTATGGAAAAAGCGATTGCGCTTGCCGGCGCTATGCTCAATGTCCGCGGCGCGGTCTTGCCCGTCACCCTTGTCTCCACGACGCTCGCGGCAACCTACGCCGATGGAAAAAAAGTGTCTGGCGAGCACCTTATTGATGAGCCGCGAACCCACCGCACCTCACCCATCGTCTCCTTGAAACTCACTCCCGCCGCACCCGCCAATCCCGCCGCGCTCACGGCACTGGAAAAAGCGGATGCTATTGTCTTCGGTCCGGGGGATCTTTTTACAAGCGTGCTCCCCAATCTCATTGTAAAGGGCGTCGCAGAACGCATCAGAGCATCATC
>JBASTK010000118.1:0-4015 GCA_049274855.1 Candidatus Sungiibacteriota bacterium
AGCCGGAAGGGTGAGTGGTTTTGCGGCGGCGCGCTCGGCGATATTGCGTTTTTCCAGAATCCGCACTATGAAAAAGAATTGGAGCGTTTTACCATCGGCGGCATCCGGTTTGAAGAAAGCAGGATGATATTAACACCTCGGCGCAAGCGGTTCTTTGTGGTGGCAAAGCCGATTGTTCTTGATCTTGCATTTCCGTGCTTCCACGGCTCTTATGGAGAAGATGGTACGATGCAAGGTGTTTTTGAAATGGCGGGGATTCCCTACATCGGATGCGGGGTTCTCGCATCAGCGTTGGTAATGAGTAAAATCCACGCGCGCCGACTCTTGGATAGTGCTGGCATCCCGTCGGTTCCGACGGCGGTAATTTCGCGCGGGGATTTTGAGAAGGATAGGAAAATCGCAATTGCGGAGATAGCCGCAAAACTCCCGTTTCCGATTTTTGTAAAACCCAATTCGCTCGGCTCCAGCATCGGCGTATCCCGGGTGAGCAATGAAAAAGAATTGGAATGGGCGCTGGAAGCCGCATTCCAATTTGATACGGTGGCGCTGGCGGAAAAAGCGATCCAAAATCTGAAAGAAGTGAATGTCGGGGTTATCGGCCACCGCGAGCTTATTATTTCTCAAACCGAAGAGCCGCAATTCGGAAGCGCGTTTCAGACATTTGAAGAAAAATATGTGATCAAAGGCGGCACTATTGCGCAAGGCGCCAAAGGCAAGACCAAAAGCGTTATCCCTGCGGATATTACGGAGGAATTGGATAGAGCGTTGCGCCGCGCGGCCGGGCAGGCGTTTCGCGCGATTGGCGCGAGCGGCATCAGCAGATTTGATTTTCTGATTGATAAAAAATCTGGGGCGTGGTATTTGGCGGAGATCAATCCATTGCCGGGCACATTGCAGGCGCATGTGTGGGAAGCATCTGGCATACCTTTGCCGCAACTTTTGGAAAAACTCGTGGGGTATGCCGAGGAGCGGCACGCCGAGGAGCAGTCGCTTATGCACGCGTTTTCCTCATCTGTCCTGCAAAAATAATGCGATTGCATCCGCGCACGGCTCTGGTTTTTCAAGAAACACAAAGTGTCCTCCAGACAGGATTTCAAGGCGGGATCCTTTGATGAGCGCATGATATTCTTCGCCGTCACGGAGCGGCGTGATTTGGTCGCGTGACCCCCAGATGAGGAGCGCCGGCGCGCTGATGCGCGCCGCGTCTGATCGCAGGTCTTCGCCAAGAACTTTTTTTAGTGTCTCGCGCAGTGCCCCGCGGGAAATGTGATAGTCGCGGCTGCCGAATATCGCGCCGAGCAGATTTTTTAGACGAAGAATGAGGGAGAAGCCCCGCAGGGCATAAAAGATCGTGTTAAAAAATGTGCGGCCAAGAGCAAGGAGCGTGATACGAAATGATTGCGCGGGGATTCCCGCGGCAGAGATGAGCACGAGTTTTTCAACGCGATTTGGGTACTGCGCCGCGAATTTTATCCCGATTCTGCCGCCCAAAGAATGGCCCACGAGCGCCGCGCGCGATATACCAATTTTATCCATGAGATCTCGGAGAACGGCGCAGTAATCGTCAAGCGATAATCCTTTTTCTTGATGCAAGGGAGATCCCCCAAATCCCAGGAGATCCATTTGCAAGAACGCGGTGTTTGGCATCTGTTCAGCCATTCGATTTTTGAGTTCATTAAAGTCATCCATCGCTCTGCCCCAGCCGTGGAGAAATATAATAACTCGGCTTGCCGAGGCAACAGGAGCGCCGGAAAGATTGATATTAACAATACTATCGCCTGCCAGAATTTGCATCTATTCACTCTACAACATTTATTGCGTTATGCCCACTTCATCAGCATAAATTATCCTGCTTCTATAAATAGAAAAATCGTATGAGTTTCGGCAGATCGTCTTTGGCGCAATCGCCTTTGGTGATGCGCCGCAAGACCGCGGCGGGCGCGAGCCAATAGTATTCTGTAAAATCATTAGGATTGAAAGGCGGCGCCTGATCCATCTGTATCTCCCATACTTTCATAAACGCGTTGACATTGTGCTCGTGGGGCGTGAGGTATCCTAATAGTTTCGGGTGGCACTCTGCCGCATCAAGATTTAATTCCTCTTTGAGTTCACGGATAAATGTCTCCTCGTATGTTTCGCCGCTTTCTACATGCTTTTGCCCCCTCGGCAAAACCCCGGGAAATTCTTCACGCTTGCACAGCTCCGCTGGCTCGCTAAATTTCCCGCGAAAGCCTATAGCTTTCGCCCCACTCTCATATCAAGACAGAGGGGAAAACTGCGCTTGTCGGCGGTGCGCCGCGGAATCCATAGCTCGCCTTTTGTATTGATGATAAACGCGTTCACCACACGGATATTATGTATGCCCTTCGCATACACCTCGCCTCTACGCATGACGCCGATCACGCGATCTTGCGCGTCCACCAAATCCAGCAATTCATCAGTCATGTATTAAGATTATCACAAGCACGACATTGTTCAAGGTGAAGTTTAGCAGTATTGTAAGGATAGTGGAGGGATATTTTAGTTTAGATACCAAGCCCTTGACATTTTTGGGACTATGATATAGTATAGTGATTATTATGGTATACGGCTGGAAACAACCTGTGCCTATGCTGGTGCCGCTTTACTGCGGCTGAGTAGGCATGTGCGGCCACGGATGGCTCATAATGCCGGGGAGCACGATGCCGGAGATCCAGCTTGCGATGATGAACTCTAACGAAAACGCGCGTACATAAAACCCCTCCTTGATGAGGGGTTTTATGTACCCAATTTTATGACGAAAAGAGATATCGCCATAGAAGAATTGCCTGAATTTGAGGGGCACAAACTGGTTTCTTTTATCTATGATAAACGCGTCGGTTTGCGCGGGTTTATTGCGATCCATAATACAAATCTCGGACCTGCTACGGGAGGGACCCGGTATTGGATATATGACTCTGAAAAAGATGCTTTGAGTGATGCCCTGCGACTTTCAAAGGCCATGACCTATAAATGCGCGCTTGCGGGCGTGTCGTACGGCGGCGGTAAGGGTGTGATTATAAGAAATCCGCGCCGACCCAAAAATGACGCGCTTTTGCAAGCATACGCCCATGCGGTGAATCTCTTCAACGGAAGTTTTTATACCGGCGAGGATGTCGGTATGACCGAGCATGATGTTGAATTTCTGGCGGGACACTGCAAGTTTATCAATGGTCTGCCCGGACGCGCCGGAGATCCGGCTCCGTGGGCGGCTCTCGGAGTATTTCATGCCATTGAAGCCAGTTTGCACGCGGTATTCGGCACTGCCGCGATGGAGGGCAGGACATTTGCGATCAAGGGATTGGGGAAATTGGGCAGTGAATTGGCGCGACTTATTTTTGAACAAGGCGGGGAAGTATACGGCGCTGATATAAGTGCTGACGCGGTAAAAAAAGCCGTGAAGCGATTTCCGAAATTGAAAATAATCAAGGCCGCAGAGATACATACGATAAAAGCTGATGTATTTTCTCCATGTGCGCTGGGAGGGGATTTCAACGGCAAAACTATCCCTCAGCTCAAGAGCGATATTGTCTGTGGCGGGGCGAATAATCAGCTTGTTTCCGCCCAAGATGGAGCGCGTTTGCAGGAGCGCGGCATTTTGTATATTCCGGATTATGTGGCAAATGCCGGCGGACTGATTAGCGTAACGGAAGAGTGGAACCGCGCTGGCTATCGGGTGGAAAATGTCCGTAGAAAAGTCGCCGCTATCAGAAAAACCGTCACTCACATTATTGAGAAATCCCGCAAAGATCATGCGCCGACCAGTGTTGTCGCCGATCGGCTTGCCGAGGATATTTTCCTCGGCGGGAAGGCGCCGGTGATTACGGATAATCCGTCGGTGATGTTCGTGGCGCATGAGGCGCAGGAAGTAGCCCCTATTGTATGATGTCTCTGGAAAGCGTGCTCAAAAGGAATACGCATCAACGGGGCGGTTGGCAACCGCAGATTTTTGACTTGCAAAAAGCCGGAGACCGCCGCGCGGTAGCATCCCTTTTTC
>JBASTK010000119.1:0-2230 GCA_049274855.1 Candidatus Sungiibacteriota bacterium
GCAATACACCGCAGAAGATCTCCTGCCAGAAAAACTGAAAGGCAAAAAATATTTTAAGAAAGATTAGAGCGCAATGCTTGAATATAAAATCATTCTTGGTGCGAGTGCTTCGGTCATCAATATCATCGGCTATATCCCGTACTTCCGCGATATCGCGCGCGGAAAGACAAAGCCGCATATTTTTTCTTGGCTCGTCTGGGGGATCTTGACCGGTATCGCGTTTTTCGCGCAAGTATCAAAAGGCGCTGGTCCGGGTGCATGGGTGACCGGCATCTCCGCGCTCTTTTGCACGATTATCGCCATCGTGGCTTTTTTCCGAGGAGAAAAAGATATCACCGCGCTTGACTGGTTTTACTTCGCGAGCGCACTCATCGGGTTGCTCCTTTGGGAACTGACTGCCAATCCGCTCTTCGCAATACTCTTAATCACGCTCATTGATATATTTGCATTTGTCCCCACCTTTCGAAAGGCGTATAATAAACCGCAGGAAGAAACATTGAGCCTTTACACATTGAGTGCATTGAAATTCGCGGTTGGTCTCGCGGCGCTTCAAGCGTATAATCTCACCACATGGCTCTATCCGGCGTCATTGGTCATCACCAATGGACTGTTCGCTGTTATGTTGACCGTGCGTCGGCATACTTTAACAAGCACGAAAAATCATGAGACGCTTGATCGAAAAATTTGATCGCTTGGTTGTCAACGACCTCAAAAAAATGGAGCTCCCTATCGCGCGGACCGCGATTTTTATTGTTTATTTTTGGTTTGGATTTTTAAAGCTTCTGGGAGTCAGCCCCGCAGGGCCGATTGTGCAGGAACTATTTCGGCAAACCATGCCTCTGCCGATACCATTCCCAACTTTCTACACTTGCTTCGCGCTTTTTGAAATGACAATCGGGATTATTTTCTTGGTGCGTGGATGGGAACGGCTTGCTATTTTTCTTCTCGGCGTTCATCTTATCACCACCGCCATGCCGCTCGTACTCCTCCCGCATATCACATGGCAAGGATTTCTTATGCCAACACTGGAAGGACAATACATCATTAAAAATATCCTCATCATCGCCGTCGCAGTTGTCATCGGATCCAAACTCGTGCCGCTCAAAAAAACGGATTAGCATCACCAACAGCACGACTATAATGATTTTTCACAAACTATACACTTACCAGCGACCGCTGGTAAGTGTATAGTTTGTCTATTCTCGCTACGCGTCGAATTATCGGGCGGCTCGGATTGCCTCATAAACCCCGCCCTTGCCTTTACTCTCCTCATCAGGAAACAACCCGCTACTACCACGAATATCGCTCTACTGGATGTCTCTCAAATCCTGCAAGAGCGGGGTAAATTGCGGCGCCCTCACTGCCAGAAAATGATGCGGATCGGCTTTTGGCGTCTGCCCCAGTAGCAAAACCGTACACAAAATTCTTTTCCAGATACGCGATAATCGCGCGCGTATCCTGCACACGATTGCGCGAACCCATCAAGGTGATGGCAATGCGCCTGCCGCCATACTCTGCCATGCGCGTACTCCATATGCCCGCCATGGTTTGCAGAGAATCATCCGTAAATCCCGCCTTGCCGCCAAGGTAACGCCGATCGCCCGCGGGCCAATTCACATTGCGCCATGCGTGGATCTTTTTTTTACCTGACGATGTAATAGTATAAATCCGCTCTTGGCTCAATGTAAGTAATTCCGGATATGCAGTATCAATACGGCGCATGAGCGAGAAAAGATCCCCAGCGCTCGTGATATTTTTGCGTGAAAGTCCGCTCGTATCCTCATAAAATGTCTTGGCAAGACCGAGCTCTTTTGCTATCTCATTCATCCGATCAATAAAACGCGGGACTGCCAGCTGAAACAGCATCGCAATATCATTGCTTGATTCCAAAATAAGCCCATGCAGGAGATCATCCGCCCGAAATACCTCGCCGCGCGAGAGCTGTGCTGAATTGCCGTAGGTCGCAAGCGCCTCGTCCCCCACCGCGAGCAGGCGATCCGGCTTTATTTCCTCTTTTGCAATGACAGCGGTCATTAATTTAGTGAGGGACGCCGTCGGATATGCGTCATTTTTGTTTTTCTCAAATAAAATCTCGCCGGTCTCAATATCCGCGGCAAGAGCGGACGCCGCGCTCACCTCGGGTACCGCATGCGGTAAAAGTGTTTTACGAAAATAGGCAAATGAGATATTACTCGGCGAATCGTGACGCAGGACAAGCGCGGGTATTCCC
>JBASTK010000120.1:0-4548 GCA_049274855.1 Candidatus Sungiibacteriota bacterium
TCATCAATCATCACGATGCGCATGCCGCATCCGCTTTTTTTGCATCACCCTTTGAAGAGTCCGCGGTCTTGGTCTATGATGGCGCCGGAGAAAAGTTTGAAACGCATCTGGGGGTTGCCGCGGTGGAAACCGAAACATTATATCGTGGCATCGCCAATCAGCTCTATCCGTTTCAAAAAACACTCCATCTGCGGGACAACAAACACTTTCCTTTCACCTTTGGCATCGGAAAACTCTACGCATTCCTCTCGCAATTCTATCTTGGATTCGGGGCATACAACGAAGGCAAAATGATGGGATTGGCGCCCTACGGCGATGACTCGCTCCTTACGATTATCCCCACAGACAAGTGGTATCAGGATATTAACGGGCACATCGTCTGCAACGCCCGCATCCATATTCCAAAACGCCCCGTCAGCACGCGCGCCGCAGGACTTTTTGATTTCAAAACGCTTCCCAAAAAAATATATCTTAAAGCCGCGCTCGCGGCAAAATCCTTGATAAAGAAGGTCGTGTTCGCGCTCAACAAAAAATATCTGCGCGGGTATTGGGCAACGCCGCACATCTTTGATCCTATTATTCTCCCCCGTCCTCCGCGCACTGCCGCAGATGCGCTCCCTGATCGTTATTACGCTTCCGTAGCGTATGCCGGACAAAAGATTCTGGAACAAGTCGCCATTGCTTGGGGAAAAAAATTAAAAGCGGTCACCCAATCCGATAATCTCTGCGTTGCCGGAGGAGTCGGACTCAACATTGACGCTAATAAAAGTTTTCTTGATCGCGCCGGATTCAAGGATATTTTTATCCAACCGGGATGTTCGGATGCGGGTATTGCGCTGGGGTGCGCGCTCTTTGGGTATCACACGATTCTGAATCAGCCGCGCTTCTGGACTATGCGTTCCGCGGCGCTCGGCAGGCCATATACGGAGCAAGAAATCCTGGCGGCAATTGAAAAAAGAAAGAGTGAAATCATGGTAAAAAAATCTCCTCATCCGGCGGCGGAGACCGCGCGCCTGATTAGTGAGGGCAAGATCATCGGCTGGTTTTATGGAGGGAGCGAATACGGCCCGCGGGCGCTTGGCAATCGCTCTATTCTCTGCGATGCGCGGATACCGGAAATAAAAGATATCCTCAATAACAAAGTAAAACACCGCGAATCGTGGAGGCCGTTTGCCGCGTCCGTCCTCCGCGAAGATGTCGCTGTTTATTTCGAGCTTGACCGCGAAAGCCCTTTTATGCTTCTCGCGGCACCCGTCCGGCCCGTATGGCAGAAAAAAATACCGGCAGTCACGCACATTGACGGCACGAGCCGGATTCAAACCGTCACGCACGAGCACAATGGCCGCTACTACGATATGATCGCCGCATTCAAAGAGATCACCGGCATCGGCATTATCCTCAACACCTCATTCAATCTTGGCGGCGAACCCATCGTGGAAACCCCGGACGACGCGCTTTCCTGCTTCCTTAATACGCAAATGGACTGTCTTATTCTTGAAGAGTATATCATCCGCAAGAAATAATTCAGCGATTCTTCTCAAGGAATGATAGGATGAACTCCCCTACCCGCTTGCCGGATTTACCGTCAACACTTCCGCATTGCGTTTCTACCAATCTCGCGCGCCCTTCCCGATCTCGCGACGGATCATTGAGATACAGGACAATCCACTCCTGTAATTCTTTCTCATTGTGCACCAGCCGTATGCCCGCGGTTACGGCGGCTTTTTGATAATGTGTGGTCGTATAATAGGGATGGGGAACTTCGACAAATATATCATTTTTTACATCAAAGTTGATATTAATCACCGGCTTATCCAATACCGCGCCGTCAATACTCAAACTTGTGTAATAGCAGATGACCACCGCCGCGTATGCCAATGTATCGCGGAGCCGATCAAGATCTTCCTGGCTCATATCCCAATTCTGGCCGCGCGTGCGTGCGACGACAGAAGAAGCAAATTCTCGCGCGAACTTGATTCCCGGAATATCATAAACGACATGCGGGTATGACTTCAGATCTTCTTCCCGTACGCGATCGTTGGGATGAAAACGGACAACGAGCGTTATTTCATCTGTGCCAAATGCCCGTCCAGTAATCCATGAACTTAACCGTGCGATAATATGAGCATCAAGTGTCTTTCGCGATCCATCAAACGCCGCGCCAAGCGGACAGTAGACCAGCAGGCGATGCGTCAAAGGGATTCCCATCTTCTGAAAAAAAATCTGCCGCGGAGTAGGCGGGTGAGCCACGAGATGATCATGCTGAACAGTGCCGCATACCGCAATACGGATGCTCTCCATATCCGCATAATCCGCCAATTCCTTTTTCATAATCTCGTTAAAAACGATAAAATAGTCGGGGAGGGTGCGAATCATCCAACGAGAAGTCGTACGGTCCCATGTATTAATCATCCCCACCGAACGCACCCCGCGCCGGCGCGCCGCGCGGGCAAAGGCGCATTCAAGATCGTCAAAAAGATCAGCGAGAAAGATAAGGGCTGGATTATACTTTTCAAAAAACTCCTCAAATACCGACTCGCGAATAAGCCGCTCATCTATGAATCGGACAATCCGCCGAATCGATGGTCTTGCCAAAAGACGATTTGCGAAAAAACTTAATCCGTAATAAAACCAATTCCCCGATTCCTCCCGATGAAGGCGGCGCCGGAGATCCACCGTCGCACTGCGCAGAAGATAGTATTTCAGAAAGCTAAAGAAACGCTCGGCGGCAGAGCGGCGCACATCAGGGACAACCTCAAAGACGCTCCGCGGATGCGCAAATTCATTTGCATAGTATGTTTTGAGCGCCGCGTGTCTTAGAAAAAAGACAAGCTGAATATCTGATCTTTCCGCCAACACCCGGTATATATCCGTACGCAAAATATTCTTGCCTTCCATCCCCGAAAAGATAGGAATGAAAATAGTTCTCATAGCACTCCGGCGTATGCCTCCTGTAAAATTGCCATCACCTCGCGGCCGCGGATATACGCAAGCGGCGACTCTTCCGGCTTTATTTCTCCGGCGAGCAGTTTTTGATAATGCATGGTCTCGCGGTAAAAATCATCCGGCCGTTTTTTCACAAATACTTTTTCCTTTATCTCCTCCCCTTCTTTTTGCCAACGTACGAGATCGCCATCCGCAGAGCCGCCGCAGTGCCACTCAATATATCCTTTGTCACCTTGCAGACGCACCCATTTACGCACCGGATAGGTAATCACATCCTGCACGACCCTCCCCATGCCGCTCTTTTCTGTTTTAAGCAAAAACGCGGCAAGACGATCGTATTCTGCAGAGCCGTCTTTTTGCATATCAAACATCGCTTTGGTTTCTTTGATATCTCCCCAGCCGAGCGCACGCGCAAAATAAAGCCAGAGATGCATGGCGTGCGAATGCTCGCCGCCAGCGCCGCCGCCGCGCCGCCAATAGCCAAGATAAGTATCCGCGGGTCCTGCAAGCCACGGATGCGCTGAAAAAATCCCTTTCCAATGCTCGCTAAACTCTACATCAATCGTAAGAATCTCACCAATTGAATCTATTGAGGCTAAGCCTCCATATTGAGGCTTAGCCTCAATAGATCGTCCGGTCATCAAATCGCGTACAAACTCAATACTTTCGGAAACCGCGTGATCATAGCCGACCGTAACAATAGTTTTTGGATGCTCCCGCAGAGCCGCTTCAAACTCCGCAACCCCCGCAAGATCAGGTGTTGCCAGCGGCTTTTCAATATGCAAAAGTTTCGGATCCTCAGCAATAGCGGCAAGCGCCAATTTCATGTGCGAGTCCGGCGGCGTGCCAATCATAATAATATCAAAACCGCCATGAGGTTCTTCACCTGCTTTGAAAAGTTTGATTTCCTCATCCCACACGCCATAACGATTAGGATAAATCTCGTTTTTTGTGCGATCCAGCGCCGCCATATCGCTATCCACAATCGCCACCTCCCACCCCATGCGCCGCGACGCCTGCGCCAAATGATTCCCGATAGACCCCGCCCCAATAATTTTTACTTTCACCCCGTTAGATATTTTTTTATTATCTTTCATAAAAAATTTCAACTCCGTTATAATTGTCCCCTTACAAACTATTTTCAGGATATCTAACGGGGTTCATAAATAAAAATTACACGATAAGTTTATTTATCAATACTCCTGCTTCTTTGATGCCAGATGCCACAAAAAAATCTCCTTTCTCTTTTTCCCAATCATAAAAGCCGCTGGCAACGGCGATAAAATGCGTGCCAGTTGCGCGAGCGGAACGCCAGTCCCCTTCGCCATCGCCGACAACAACAACTTCTTTTGGATCCAATCCCTCGCGGCCGAGGATCACACGGAGATTCTCTTCTTTTGTCGGCGGCATACCAAATATATCCTTGAAATACGGACGGATGCCGAGACGTTCCACAATCACCTGCAATGGCTCATGCGCAGTCGCGGAATTGACATAAAGACATCTGTCAGTAGACAACGCCTCAAATGTCTCTTTTGCCCCGGATGCAAGCCCACGCGTGACAATGCCGCGCTGAACCAGGTCGTCATACCGCAGAGCATA
>JBASTK010000121.1:0-5851 GCA_049274855.1 Candidatus Sungiibacteriota bacterium
CTCGGATACCTGAGACCTGCTGATGTATATTTCAAAAAGTCGTAATCAAAACCATTATTCATTTTTTCAAGTTTCGCCGCCGAAGTTATCCACAATTACCTGTCTGGACAAACCAGACCACTTTAGGGTCTGTTGCTGGCTCACGCACTCGCATCTGTTTACGGTCGTAAGTATAATGCAGTACATTTGCAGATCCACAAGATTATCGCGGAGTACTGATAGTCAGCGAGTTCATCGCCTTATGGGATGGGCTCGCTTTTTTGTTTAGCAGGGGGATGTGGTATAATGAAAAGGATTATACATTATCATGCCCATGCAAATGGGCATCCAGAAATCTCAATAATAAGGGTACTACTGGATTCCCGCAGGAGTTTACCCTCGTGAAAACGGGGGCGGGAATGACAGAACAGATATTATTATGGCAGTGCCTCACGAAAAATCGACTACTTTTCTCGGCAAAACCAATTTCCGCGGATCGGACAAGGTGTTCGGCGTGAAGCTCAAAGATCGGCGCCAGCATATTTATGTGGTGGGCAAAACTGGCACCGGTAAAAGCGTGCTTTTGAAAAACATGGCTTTGCAGGATATTCACGCGGGACGGGGCGTCGGGATCATCGATCCGCACGGCGAATTTGTGGAGGAGCTGATATCGCAGATTCCGCCGGAGCGCATCAATGATGTGATTTATTTCAATCCGGTGGATGCGGATTATCCGATTGGATTTAATGTGTTAGAAGTGTCCGACATCAAATACAAGCATTTGGTCGTGTCCGATCTACTCGGTATATTTACCAAAATATGGGCCAATGTCTGGAGCGCGCGCATGGAGTATATTTTACAAAATTGCATTCTCGCGCTTTTAGATACGCCGGGCACGACTCTGCTTGGCATTCCGCGCATTCTCGTAGATAAAGAGTACCGCGAGAAGATCGTAGCCAAAGTACAAGATCCGGTGGTGCGGTCATTTTGGGTGCATGAGTATGAGACATGGCGCGACCAATTTCGCAATGAAGCCATCGTGCCGATTCAGAATAAAGTCGGGCAGTTTTTGAATACTTCTTTTGTGCGTAATATCGTAGGCCAGCCCACTTCAACGCTCAATATTCCGCAGGTAATGAATGAGAAAAAGATTTTGCTGGTCAATGTGTCCAAGGGCAGGATTGGCGAGGATAATTCGCAACTGCTCGGCGCTATGATTATCACCAAGATTCAGCTGGCGGCAATGGAACGCGTGCGCGTGGCAGAAGAAGAGCGGGAGGATTTTTTCCTGTATGTTGATGAGTTTCAGAACTTTGCCACGGATTCATTTGCCAGCATTCTTTCCGAGGCGCGTAAATACCGGTTGGATTTGACCGTGGCGCATCAGTACACCGGACAATTGATTTCTGACACTTCCACTAAAGTGCGCGATGCGGTGTTTGGCAATGTCGGCACTATGATCGTGTTTCGCGTGGGCGCCGAGGACGCGGAGTTTTTGGAAAAAGAATTTGAGCCGGAATTTTTGCCTGCTGACATCGTCAATCTGCCGAATTATCATATTTATCTGAAATTAATGGTGGGCGGCGTTACCTCGCGGCCGTTTTCGGCAGTCACCCTGCCGCCGTTGAAATTTGGTCATGACCCAATGATGAAAGAAAAAATCATGCGCGTATCGCGTGAGCGTTATGCGCGGCCTCGCGCAGAGGTGGAAGCGCGGATTCTCCAGTGGAGCGGGTCGGGCGGGGAAGACGGGGAGCCGGCGACCGTCGGAGATCCGGACAAGGGCAAGATGTTTGAAACCGTCTGTTCCAATTGTGGCAAGAAAACAACCGTGCCGTTCAAGCCCGACGGCAAGCGGCCGGTATATTGTCTTGAATGCCTTCGCAAAATTGAGGCAGGTACTTTGATCCTGCTTCCGGATCGGATGCCCCAGCTCTCTAATCGTACGCGGTTTGCCGATACTTTGGGGGGGTTGGGAATTGAGTTTCCCATTGCAGAGATTGCGCGGCCTTTTGGCGCAAAGTCCCCGCAGGGACAGATGGGGACGGGTGTTGTGCGTTCAACATCGGACAATGTCGGCAGCGGGATGGCGCGTTCTCGTTCGCAAGACGCAAGCGCGGTGGTAAAGTCGTATCCCATGCCGTCCGGATCCGGAGGACGGCGTCAAGAGTTTCCGATGCGCAGATCATCATCAATACCTCAGCGTGCCAGCGGAGAGAGGAGCAGTGCGCCTTCAGCAGGATCTATTTCTCGCGCGGCGCCGCGGCCTGTGATGAATACTGGCGTTATTCGCAGCCATGCCGTAGTGCGTGCCGCGCCAGTAGGCAGGTCAATTTCTCTTGCAGAATTGAAACCAAAAGAAAACACGGCTGTACCGCGGTCAGCCGGCGTATCTCCGCAGTCAAAGGAGCGCGATAGACGGACATCGGCGATAGAAAAGATTGATGTGAATGATTTGCGTAAGACACTCAACGAGGCGCTGGAGGAACGAAAAAAAACTTCTCCACGGGAGGAGGTGAAGCAGGAACAAGTCAAAAATAAAAATGTGATAAAGCCCGGAGAGCGTGTGAAGTTTTAAGATTGTAGCTGGTAGCTTGTCGCTTGTAGGCACGGCGAAAGCGTTTTCTACCAGCTACCAGCTAACTCCTACAAGCTTTGCTTGCTGACGCGCTCCACATAATCGCCGGTTTCGGTGTTGACGCGAATAGTATCTCCGGTGTTTATGAAAAGCGGGGTCTGTATCATGGCGCCAGTTTCCAGAGTCACTGATTTAGTGCCTCCTTGCGACCGATCGCCTTGGATGCCGGGCGGCGCTTCGGTTACTTTCAAATCCATTTTGATCGGCACAGAAAAAGTGAGCAGGGCGTCATTGAAAAATACCGCGGTGATTTCGGTATTGGGTTTTAGCCAACGCGCGGCATGTCCGACATTATTTTCTTTTAGTGTAAATCTTTGCGGCGGAGGGACACGGTCTCCAGGGGACTTTGCTGAAAAATCTCGTTCAACATCGGCAGCGGTAAACACAAAGTCATCGCGGTGCCGGTAGAGGAAAGTGAGCGGACGCTTAATAACATCTGCCTCTTCAAAATAATCGCTCGGCTGGAATGTTTGTTCTACCACTTTGCCGTTAGCAAGGTCGCGGATTTTTGCGCTTACCACCGCCTTGCGCTGTTGCATACGCGAGAAACTGGATTCCACGACTTCATACGCCTTGCCGTCGCGGACAAAGAGAACGCCTTTTTTGAGATCGCTGTAGGATAACAAAGCTTGTAGCTTGTAGCTGGTCGCTTGTAGCGGGTATTGTTTCCTACCAGCTACAAGCTAATTCCTACAAGCTTCCGTTCATTGTGGATAACTTAACTTCTCGTTCTGGTCAATATGATTTATAATAATAGAATATTGGTAAAAAAGCAATCCTATGGTCGGGGGATATAATCTCATTAATTAATAATTGATAACTAAACTCTTTTTATTTTTATGATACTTCAAACATGGGGTGATGTGATTGTCGCGTCATTGCAGGAGGTGTGGACATCGGTAGCGACCTTTGTCCCGTCATTGATCGGTGCGGTGCTTGTTTTTATTATTGGCTGGGTTATCGCGGAGGCGCTCAGCAAAATCGTGGAGCAGGTGGTGCGCTCTCTGCGCGTGGATGCGCTTTTGCACAAGCTGGATTTGGGCCGCGCCGTGGAGCGCGCCGGGTGGAAGATTGATTCAGGCGCTTTTGTGGGCTGGCTTGTAAAAGTGGCGCTTGTCATTGCGTTTTTGCTCGCATCGGTCAATATCCTTGGTCTTACCGGCGTATCGGACTTTTTGAAAGATGTCCTTTTGTATGTGCCTAATGTCGTGGTGGCGGCACTCATTCTTATCATCGCGGCATTGGTCGCGGATGTATTGGAGCGCGTGGTGCGCGGGTCTGCTGAAGCCGCCGGATATCGCGGGTCGCTCGTCGGCGTTGTGGTACGCTGGTCAATCTGGATATTTGCGTTTCTCGTTGTCCTGCCACAGCTTGGCATCGCAACAGCGCTTATCCAGACGATTATCACCGGATTTGTCGCCGCACTCGCGATTGCCTTTGGCCTTGCCTTTGGCCTTGGCGGCAAAGATATGGCAAGCTCCATCCTTGAGCGCGTAAGGAGCGAATTGAGGAAATAATTGATGATGGCAGAGTTGCCGAATCCTCGCCCCGCTGAACGCGGGACGGGGATTCGTAATATTTGTAAAAGTGTTGACCCCGTTAGAAGCCCGACGCGCCAAAGGCGCGTCGGCAGTCGCCTCTGGCGACTTGCTTCTCACGGGGTTGACAGGATTTTGGGAATAAGTATACTGGAAACAATAATGTTGAATTATACACAAACCATAGTACAAGCGGCTCGTAAGAGCAGGGGATGAGACCTACCCTGTTTTTGTGTGAAAAGAGCCGCGTACAGCGCGGTTTTTGATTTCTTTAAGGAGAGTTATTTGGCGAGTTTTCATAGCACGGCACCCGTTCCGTCAGGGACTCTGTCCTAATGGGTGGGACAAGGTGAAAGGTGCCGCGCTTTGCAACATCGGACAATTTCGGCAGCGGGTATGTCGGTCGCCGGATGTCCCGATTTATCGGGGTATCCGAGGGCTGATAAGGCGATACAGGGGTTCAACCCCTGTAAGAGAGATGGAGGCGTGATCGCATTTTGACAATTGACTCATCACGCGTCGCACGTTTGAACGCGGTGCGCGATGAAGTAACCCGCTTCCGAAGTTGTGTTCCGCAGTTGTCGTAGCGCGTCCCATGCCGAAATTGCAATATCGGCAGGCGGGACATGCTCTGCAACATCGGGCAATTATCGGCAGCGGTTTGTGTGTTGAATTGGGTAGATGAAAAATAAGGGCGTATGGTGGATGCCTTGGCTTTGAGAAGCGATGAAGGACGTGGCGTGCCTGCGATAAACTTCGGGGAGGTGGCGAGCAACCTTTGATCCGGAGGTGTCCGAATGGGGAAACCCGTCCGCGTAAAACGCGGACGGCCGTCCCGGTGCCGATATTGATGTGTCGCGCTGCCGAAGTTGCGTTCCGTAGTTGCCGAAGCAAGTCCCATGCCGAAATTGCAATATCGGTGCGGGACATGCTTTGCAACATCGGGCAATGATTGGCAAGCGGCAGAGCAATCTCGGCACTGGGACGGCCGCGCACCCGCTGAAGTAAAACATTTCAGTAAGCGGAGGAAAAGAAAACAATGCGAGTTTGTAGTTTGTAGTCGGTAGTTTGTAGTTTTCTACTCACTACTAACTACTCACTACCAACTCGTCCATTCCCCCAGTAGCGGCGAGTGAAAAGGGATCAGCCCAAACCGTGTTCCGCTGCCGAATTTGTCTGATATTGCAAGCATGCTATGTGCCCCATCAAGGGACCCCGTGTCCCCGATGGGACACGGGAAAAGGTGCCGTGCAATGCAACGTCGGACAATATCGGTAGCGGGGCGCGGGGTTGTAAGATGGTACGGCTCTTGGCGTAAGCCGGGAGGGGAGCGCATCAAACGATATCGTTAGCAGAACGGCATGGAAAGGCCGGTCACAGAGGGTGAGAGCCCCGTACGCGAAAACGATAGCGTGCTTCTTGTATTATTCTTGAGTACTGCCCCGTACGGAGACTGGGCAGGAAACAGGGTGGACTAGTAATCCCGCTGCCGAAATTGCTTGATGTTGCAAGCATATCACTTAAATCAGTTTTTCCCATGGGGACAATGTCCCTGCAGGGATGACGGGGACAAGTGATATGCACTCAACGTCGGACAATATCGGCAGCGGGTCACCCAAGGCTAAATATTCTCAAAGACCGATAGTGAACAAGTACCGTGAGGGAAAGGTGAAAAGTAGCCCGGTAAGGGCGGTGA
>JBASTK010000122.1:0-1991 GCA_049274855.1 Candidatus Sungiibacteriota bacterium
GTCCCAAGTTCCAATAAATGTCCAATGACTCAATGCTCAAAATTATCTTTGATCATTGGGATTTGGAGCTTTATTGGTCATTGGAGCTTTGGTATTGGGGCTTTTAATTTTTTAAGCGCCTCCATAGTCGCACGCGCGTTATTGAGTTTATTCGGCGTCCGACTAAGGATTTTTGCCGTCAAATTTCTAATACCCGCAAGATCAGCCAGCACCCGCACCGGACCGCCAGCGACAATACCGCGCCCTTCGCGGCATGGTTTGAGTACGACGCGTGATGCGGAAAACTTCGCTTCCACTGCGTAGGGAATGGACTTACCCGCGGTCAATGGCACAGTGATAAGATTTTTTTTTGCTTGAAATGCGCCTTTATCAACCGCATCGGCAACACTCACCCCCTTGCCAAGTCCGAGTCCTATCCGACCGTTCCGATCGCCGACAACAACGGTCGCGCGAAAACTAAATCTCCGTCCACCGGCAACCACGCGCGCCGTACGGCGAATATCCAAAACCTTCTGATCCATATCAGATTTCGTTCGCTCTCGTCTATTATCTTTTTGTTCTCGTGGTCGAGGCATAATAAAATTCAAAAATTAAAAATCAAGACCGCCCTTGCGTGCCGCATCCGCAATCGCACGCACCATACCATGATACCGGTATGCGCCGCGGTCAAACACCGCTTTAGTAATCTTGTTTTCTTGGGCTTTCTTGGCAATCATAGCCCCCAATAACGCACCCGCCGCCACCCGACTGCCGACGGACGCTCCTCGCCGCGACAAATCGCCGTAATCGCTTGCCGCGGCAATTGTCCTGCCCGCCGCATCATCAATCAACTGCACCATAAGATGCTTGTTTGAACGGAATACGCTCATCCGCGGCCGATCCGCCGTCCCTTTTATTTTTGCACGGACTCTTGTGTGGCGACGCAAACGTTTTTGTTTTATCTCTTTTAAATCCATAAATGAACATAAGATATTAAAAATGAAGAAGCGTTTTTATCTTTTTACTTTTATCTTTCATCCTTTATCCTTAATCATGCGGTGGTAGCGCCCTTCTTTCCGGCCTTTCTCCTAATGACTTCGCCCTGATAATGAATGCCTTTGCCTTTATATGGCTCGGGCTTTTTGTACGCGCGGATCGCGGCGGCCGCACTCCCCACCGCTTCTTTATCCACACCGGACACAGTAATCGTATTACGCTCTACTTTGAGCATAATACCAGGCGGCGCTGCAAATCTCACTGGATGCGAAAATCCCAACTGCATGACCAATGTCGTATCTTCCATCACCGCACGATATCCGACCCCTTCAAACTCAAGCTTCTTTTCAAATCCCCATGCGACTCCGTGCACCATATTAGCAACAAGCGCCCGCGTCAAACCCCACAGCGCCGATGTTTTTGGGGATGCGATGCGCGATGATACAATCACCCTCTCTTCCTCTACCGCAACAGCAATCTCCGGCACTATAGTGCGGCAAAGAGTTCCTTTGGGTCCGGTGACCGTAATGACACCATCCACAATTTCCACCAGAATACCGGATGAAATAGGGATAGGTTGTGCGCCAATTCTGCTCATAATTTGTAGCTTGTAGCTTGTAGCTTGTAGCAATCGCGTAGTTTTTCTACCAGCTACAAACTAATTCCTACAAGATCTTATTACACATTACCACACCTCGGCAATCACCTGACCCCCGACTTTCTCTCGCCGCGCCTCCTCACCGCTCAAAATGCCTTTTGATGTCGTAAGGATAACTATGCCCCCGCGCGCCGCGCGGCGCAAATCCTTATACGGCAGGTACACCCTGCGTCCTGGCGTTGAGATAAGGCGTATGCCATGCATGCCTGGATTTTCTTTTCCGCCGATTAGCGCCACATCAAGAAATTTCTTTACGCGCTTGCCTTTGCGTTCAGCACTGCCTAAAAATCCATTGCGTTCAAGGGTACGCGCAATATCATGCTTCAAGCGCGAATACGGAATCTGCACCGCATCATGC
>JBASTK010000123.1:0-12401 GCA_049274855.1 Candidatus Sungiibacteriota bacterium
TTCACATTGCGGGTGAGTAGGGCGCTCCCGGTGTAAAGTGCGGTCGCCGCGATGGCGCTGTCCGCTACTTTGAGGCCATGATTTCTCCGCAGAGCTGTGGCAAGGCGCGCAATGCGCGAATCCAGAGGGATCAATGAGACCGTCCGCAGGATGCCGTCAATCTCAACCGCTTCTTCGTCAGTCAGGCGCGAAAACCCAAAAAGTTCAATCTCGCTGATCGCGGAAACATAGACCGGACTGTTTTGTTCAAAGATTTCATGGACGATCGGCAGGACCCGGCTATCCCGATCCAGATAATAGATAATGATGTTGGTATCAAAGGTGTACACGGAGTTATGGCGTAAATGGCAGTTTGCGCTCCCACTCGCCTCGTATTTTTTTTAACTCGTTTATGGCATTCCACTTGTGCCGTCCCCACACGCTTTGCGCTTTTTGCCACGCCGAAAGACGCTCCTTGCCGGTCATAAGAGGGTATCCGTAGTGAAGCGGCGCGCGCGTTTTTGTAAGCATATATTCAGTATGATTTCTTTTTATAAACATGTCAATCCCCACATCTGCCTTACGCCATAAATCAGGCGGGGGGATAAATATCGCGGGGGAGGGGGCTTGGGTATGGCACAATCACGCATCACGCGGCCTGCGGGCCGCGTGAATTGTATTGTTTCTTTTAATAAGGTAGGATGAGGGTATGGGACACATCCGCTACACTATTATTTTCCAGCCGGAGCAGGAAGGCGGTTTTACGGTCACCGTGCCCGCATTGCCCGGGTGTATTACTTACGGCAAGGATTTGGCGGAGGCAAAGAAAATGGCGATAGATGCCATTGGCGCATATCTTGCGAGTTTTAAGAAACATCATGAGCAGGCGCCATCCGAAACGGAGACACTCATCGCCTCTGTCCATGTGAAGAACCCAGCTTATAGATCTCGTCAAATCATCCATGCATAAATCGCCGTCGCTGACGCCAAAACAAATCATCGCGGTACTGAAACGAAACGGCTTTCTGTTGGATCATACCACTGGAAGTCATTTTGTTTTTTACCATCCTACTACGAAACACAGAACCGTGGTGGCATACCACACAAAAGCATTGCCCAAAGGCACACTCATCGCAATACTCAAACAAGCGGGACTTTCACCTGAAGATATTTAACTTGAGTGGCGTCCATTATGACGAAAAAAGAAAAAATACCAGAAGTTTTATTGGCGTCAGAAGTATTGACCCGCGGGGTGGAGGATATTATCACGCGCGAGGAGGCGGAGCGGATGTTTGCCTCGGGCAAGAAACTGCGGATTAAACTCGGGATTGATGCGACCTCGCCGGATTTGCATATTGGGCACGCGGTGCCGCTGTGGAAAATACGCGCCCTGCAGGATGCGGGGCACAAAGCGGTGATTATTCTTGGCGAGTTCACTACGCGGATTGGGGACCCGACTGGCCGCGACGCATCGCGGCCGGTACTGACACCCGCCGTGATTCGGCGCAATATCGCGGCGTTGAAAAAACAGCTCGGCATGATTCTCCGCACTGACTCCGCGCATTTTGAATTTCATAGTAATAAAGAGTGGCATAGTAAAATGCGCGAAGGGGATTTTTTGAATCTCTGCGCGATGGTAACACATGCGCGGCTGATTGAGCGCGATATGTTTCAGGGGCGGATGAAATCCGGAAAAGAAATTACTATAACAGAACTGCTGTACCCGATTTTACAAGGATATGATTCAGTGGTGATCAAAAGCGATATGACGATTATCGGATCAGATCAGCTCTTCAACGAACATTTCGGAAGATTTTTTCAAGAGAAACTTGGACAAAAACCGCAAGCAATCATAACATTAAAGATACTACCCGGGCTTGATGGCGGGGCAAAGATGTCCAAGTCACTCGGCAATTATATTGCGCTCAATGATATACCGCAGGACAAATTCGGCAAAGCGATGCGGCTCATTGACTCCCTGATCGTGCCTTATCTGGAAGTGTATACGGATGTGGCGATAGACGATATCCGTCGAGTAGAGCAGGAAATTGTCGCGGGTAGTAATCCGCGCGATGCGAAACTCTTTTTTGCTGAAGCGCTGGTGCGTCGGTACCATGGCGCGGTGGCAGGCGGAAAAGAACGAGAGCGGTTTCTCGCGACATTTTCCGAGCGGCGGATACCGGATGAGATGCCGGAGATTGCGGTAGAGGAAAAAGAATGGCACTCTGTTGATTTATTGGTACACCTTAACCTCGCGTTGTCCAAGGCAGAGGCGCGGCGGCTGATTATACAAAAAGCCGTGGATATTGACGGCAAGGTGATTGAAAATTTTACGCTTGCGATTGCGGTGAAGAAAGGGATGGTGGTGCGCGTGGGGAAACGCCGATTCGTTAGGGTTGTATAATTAACGCTTACTATCATTTCCATACGATCGTACGGAAATGATAGTAGGGATGCCAGACATTATAAAAATCCCGCTGGAGCGGGATTTTTATAATGTTTATAAGATAAAGACATTACGCCTCATCCTCGTCGTCCCCCGTCTCTGCATTATCTTTATCAGAATCATCCTCCGTCATATCCGCGTCATCATCTGCGCCGATGATCTCTCCGTCGTCATCATTGTCTGCGGACATGCGCGGTATGCTATCGTGATCGTAAAAATTAGTCGTAAGCACGGTAATAATACTATTACTATTTTCTAATAACATCGACCTTTATCGGTCATAAGCTTATTGAATTCCATAAAATGGCAAGTGAGCGCCGCCGCAATTGCGTCAAATACATCATCACGGGCGCGCATATTCGCGGTTTCAGGAAGAGTCAGCATCACCATCTTTTGGATTGCTTTTTTGTCTGCCGCGCCGTTTCCTGTGACGACCTTTTTAATCTCCGCAGGCGCGTATTCATAGACGCTAACGCGCGCGAGAGCGGCTGTCAAGAGGATAGCTCCTCGCGCCTCTGCAACTGCCATAGCGGTCTTGGTATTTTTTGAAAAGAAAAGTTTTTCTACAGCCGCGGCAGAGGGTTTCGCGCCTTCAATAAGCCGCGAAAGGCCGTGATGCAACTCAGCAAGCCGTTCTGCGGCATTGGTTTTAGTGATGGGGATAAGCCCCGCGTCCAAAAGCCGCGGCGGCCGCCCAGATTCCAACACCGCAAATCCAATCGCGGTAGTCCCGGGGTCAATACCTAAAATTATCATACGAGCTTGTAGCTTGTCGCTGGTAGCTGGTAGGAAATCATTACACGCATTTTCTACAAGCCACAAGCTACCAGCTAATTCCTTGTGATATTTGTGTATATTTCCTGCACATCATCGTGCTCAATCAGAGCATCAAGGAGTGCTTCAATTTTTGGCGCGATGGCGGCGTCAGGGGTGATCGGTGATTTTGATTTGAAAACATAGCGCGTCTCGCGGATAGTAAAGCCGGATTGTTTGAGCGCGTCAGCTGCGCCTTCTCGCGCATTAAAAGATGTTTCTATGAGCCAGACCCCTTCATTACCGTCCATCGTAAAATCGCGCGCGCCTGATTCAATAATAGCAAACTCATTTACTTCCTGCGAGGCGTCGGGCATTGACGCGCATATAATCACGCCGATTTTTTCAAAGTTCCATATAATAGACCCGGGTTCCGCAAGCCGCGCGCCGTGCTCGCCCAAGAGATACTTAATTTCATTGACCGATCTATTTTTATTATCCGTAATACCTTCAATGAGGAGGGCTATACCGCCGGGCGATGTTGCCTCGTAGAGAAATTCAAAAAGCTCCGCGCCTTCTCCCTTACCTGCGGCGCGCGCGATTGCCCGATCCATATTGTCTTTTGGCAGACCTTCTGCGCGGGCGCGTTCACACGCGGCGCGCAGGCGCGGATTGGCATCGGGGTTCGCGCCCGCTTCCCGCGCCGCGATAGTGATTTCTTTGACCAGTTTAGAAAACACCTGCCCGCGCTTGGCGTCCGCAGTACCCTTCTTATGCTTTATCTGCGACCACTTACTGTGCCCGGACATAGTTGTGAGAGTGTCTAAAAACCCTTTATTCTACTGCACACGCATAATTTCGGCTCCGCCTTTGTCCGTCCTCCTCGCCGTATATTCCTCATATACGGCTTCCTCGTCCGTCCTCGGCTCGCTCGAAATTATGCGCGTTCGCTACGAAACAGGGTTCTCAGACACTCTCTGTGGAAAACTCAATCTGTATTTTCTAATTTTTTTCTATTATAATTCAAGCAGGGAATAATGAGTTGGATACCATGATTACAAAAAAACAAAAAGACATTTTGGATTTTGTGAAAACGCGTACGGAAAAGAATACCTATGCGCCGTCGCTTGAGGAGATTCAGAAAAAATTCGGTTATGCGTCCGTCTCCACGGCGCATTATCACATCGCGCAATTAAAGAAAGCGGGTTATGTAAAAAAGCGGCATCACAAAGCGCGTGCCATCAGTATTGCGGAAAACAAAAGACTTGTCAAAATCGCGCTTGTGGGAGTTATCGCGGCCGGACAGCCGATTGAAGCAATTGAGACGCCGCATGAATCAATCACGATCGCGCGGAGTGATCTTGGCGCGTCCGGCAATCATTATGCGCTTCGCGTGCAGGGCGACAGCATGATCGGCGAGGGTATTTTTGACGGGGACATTGTCGTGATTCGCAAAGAGGAAACCGCGCAAAACGGGCAAACTGTGGTTGCAATCATAGATGATAATGAGGCGACGCTCAAGAGATTTTATCGCGAGAAAAAGCGCATACGGCTACAACCAGCAAATCAATCCATGCTCCCGATATATCGCAGAGAGGTTGAGGTGCGGGGGGTTGTAGTGAAAATAATAAGAAATCTTGAAAATCGTATTGAAGATAATACACTCGTTTATCAAAAAAAGATATTTTTAGATCGGATAAGAAGTTCCAATGCCGATAGTCAAAATAAGTATAAACGAGTAGTTCTTTCTCCAATTAGATATGCGGGAGGGAAGAGTTTAGCAGTCGGTCATGTAGTTGAGTTGTTACCAGACACAATAAAGACGGTCGTTTCGCCGTTTTTTGGCGGCGGCTCAATAGAAATAGCGATGAGTAAAGAATTGGGCTTGGAGGTTATTGGCTATGATATTTTTAACATCCTCTGTAATTACTGGAAGTTTCAGATAGAGAAGCCGGCATTGCTTTATGAGGAACTGAAGAAACTAAAGCCAAATAAAAAGACATTTGAAAAAATTCGATTGATCTTGAATAATGTTTGGAAGAAGAAAATAGAGTTAGACTCGCTCACCTTGGCGGTCTATTATGTCTATAATTTTAATCTTTCTTATGGTCCAGGATTTATGGGATGGTCGTCTGATATCTATCTCAATGACACAAAATATCAAAGAATAATAGAAAAGATTCGGGACTTTGAACCGAAAAATCTAAAAGTAGAATGCGCGGATTTTCAGACAGTGATTAAAAATCATCCCAATGATTTTCTGTATTGCGATCCGCCGTATTATCTTGGAGAGGACTCAAAAATGTTTCGCGGCATTTATCCGATGAGAAATATCCCTGTTCACCATAATGGATTTGCCCATGAGAAATTGCGGGATTTGTTAAAAAATCATAAAGGAGGATTTATCCTTTCCTATAATAACTGCCCTACGATAAGAGAATACTATAAAGAATTTCAACAATTCTTTCCGAGTTGGCAATATACTATGGGGCAAGGCGAAACAAGAATAGGCAAAAATAGGATAGAAAACGGAGACAATCACATAAAAGAATCCCACGAAATAATGATTTTCTGCCCGCCCCAACATTAAATCTATTTTTTATTTAAGCGTTTCTGATGATAAATGTTGTGCTTTCTTGCTAATCCTGGTGGGTATGGCATGTGATTTTCTTGATAATTCCAATCAGGATGCCTTTTTTCTTTTGAGTAATAATCGGATTTACAGAGATCCTCCATCTCCTTAAAACTAGCTATTTTTACTTTTTTGTAACCAAACAAGCCGCTAATTTTAGCAAATGTCTTAGGAGAAGTTATCATAAATAATTCCATTTTTGATTTGCCACGGAGGGCTTTTTCAATAAGTAGATGAACGATAAATCTCGGGACGCCTGGACTTCCTGTCATAGCAGAGATATAAAACAGTATTGTTGCTTTAATACCTCCCTTTGAGGCAGAGCCGCCGATTTTTTTAATAATCCCATCCTGAACTATTAAATAGATTCTTGCCGAATCATCGGTAAGTATTCTATTATCAAGACCATGCAAGTAATTGATACCTATTTTATTTCTATGATTTCGTCTTAGTACAAAATCGCCGATCTTGATTGATGTTGTCACCTCTCTAATATTCATAAAATTTTATATTTAATCAGAAATTAAAACCATATCATGGTCGCACGATGGGCATACTGGCTCGCCTTTTGCGACCAATGTCTCGTAGTCCCACGCCTCTAACTCGCCGCCGTTTCCGCACTCTTCGCATCGCCAAAGACGGATCTCGTTTGTGCTTTCTTGGTGTTTAACTTCAAGCACTCCGATAATATGATTGAATGAGTCCTTTTTTGATTGCACAAAAAAAATGCCGCCGTCGGGCTTTATGCCATCTGCAGAATCAAACGCCTGCAATTCTTCCAATTTTCTTGGGGGCGTGCCGGTAAGTTTTACTCCGCGGTGGATATATTTAAGAGCGTATTGCGCGTTGAGATCTTTCAACCCTAATGTTTTTAGGTTGTTAAAGTTTAATTTTGGATAACGGTTTGGGAGTATATCCCAAACGATGTTTGACGCCGTTTTCGCAGCGTCTTCCTGATTTTTTGAGAGGAGATTGAATGGGCTACTCTTGCGAGATTTCAGATGTTGCCGATGTTTCTTTTCCATAATCAATAAAGAAATTATCCCAAAAGAGAGGGTTGTTTGCGTATAGCAATACCCAGATGCTGGTAGGCGCGTTCGGTGACCATGCGGCCTCTAGGCGTGCGTTCAATAAATCCCAGCTGCATGAGGTATGGCTCATAGATATCCGTGATGGCGTCTTCTTCCTCGCTGGATGCGGCGGCGAGCGCCTGCAAGCCCACGGGCCCGCCGTTGAATTTTTCCGCGATGATGCGCATAATTGCGCGATCCATTGGCTCCAGTCCGAGCTCATCAATCTCCAGCAGTCCCAATGTCTTTTGGACAATATCATGCGTGACGGTGCCTGATCCATGGACTTGCGTATAGTCGCGACACCGCTTGAGCAGGCGGTTGGCAACGCGCGGAGTAGCGCGGCTGGATTGTGCAAGGACGGACGCGGCGTTCGCATCCAGCGGTGTTTTGAGCACTCCTGCGGAGCGCGCAAGGATGCGCCCGATTTCTTCCGGCGAATAAAATTCCAAACGGAATGTACTGCCGAAGCGCGAGCGGAGGGGGCTAGAAAGAAGTCCCGGGCGCGTGGTTGCGGCGATCAGTGTGAATGGCGGGAGCTCGAGCTGGATGGTGCGCGCGGACGGGCCCTTGCCAATAATAATATCCAATGTCCGGGATTCCATCGCGGGGTATAACACCTCTTCAATAAGCTTATTAAGCCGGTGCACTTCGTCAATGAATAGAATGTCGCCGGGCAGGAGGTTGGTAAGGAGGGACGCAAGGTCGCCGATGCGTTCAATCGCCGGACCCGATGTGATGCGGATAGAGGATTGCATTTCGCGCGCGACGAGATGCGCCATACTGGTCTTGCCAAGTCCCGCAGGGCCTGCAAAAAGCACATGCTCCATGGGCTCTTTGCGTTGGCGCGCCGCGTCAATAAGTATGCGGAGGTTCTTTTTTACCCGTTCCTGGCCAATAAACTCGTCCCATTGCTGGGGTCGCAGGGCGACATCAAGCGCCACATCCGCGCCGCTCTTTTTTTGGGTTGTTGCCGGAGGGGTTGACATAGATATGAATATCTGCTATACTAACTCTTGTTGTGGTGTGGGGCTTTGGGACAATGTCCCATGGGTATCGTGCGCTCAATGTCGGGCAACTTCGGTAATGGCACAGCGCGTCTCTTGAAGTCGTGGGCAATTAAGGTTTTACCAAAGGCCTTAACGGAATTTTTTACCCAGTGCAATCCGGTTCCGGCTTGCCGGCGACTAGATTGTGCCTGGCGATTATTCTACCCTCTATGCGGATGCACAGAGTAATTGCCCACGGCTTCAGGAGAGGACCGCTGCCGATGTTGCCAGAAGTTTTCGTAGCGCGTCCCGCCTGCCGAAATTGCAATAGCGGCTGTACCGTTGCCGATATTGCGTTTGCTCGGCAACAGGACACTTCCGGGACAATGTCCCCCGGGCGCCGTGCGCTCAACATCGGGCAATTATCGGCAGCGGGATTGCGGTTTACCCCACCACGCGCGTTAATTCTTCAATATCCGTGATTCCTGCCGCTATTTTTAGGAGGCCGTCCTGGTGCATAGTGATTTGTCCCTGCGCTACGGCTTCTTTTTTAATATCCAGCTCCGGCGCTGATTGGAGGATGAGCTGTTCCAGTGCGTCGTTGATAAGAATAATTTCATACACGCCGATGCGGCCTTTGTAGCCGATGCCGCCGCAGGCAGGGCATCCATTTTTTTTGGCAGAGAATATCGTCCATTGCGCCGTATCTGGCATCGCGATACTTGTAGGCAGGAGCGTTAATTCTTTTGCGATCCCGCCTATTATGGGATCGCTTTTTTCTATTGGCACGCGGCATGCGGTGCAAAGTTTGCGCACGAGCCGCTGTGCCATAGCGACATTAATCGCGGGCGCAATAATTGCGGGCCGTACACCAAGGTCAATGAGCCGGGGGATAGTGCCCGCCGCATCATTGGTATGCAGGGTGGAGAAAACAAGGTGCCCGGTGAGGGATGCATGCATCGCGGTCTCGGCGGTTTCCAAATCGCGAATCTCGCCGACGAGAATAACATCCGGGTCTTGGCGCACAATCGCGCGCAGGCCATTGGCAAAGTCGTATCCTTTTTCCTGATCCACTTGGGTTTGCTCAATACCTGCGAGGTGGTACTCAATCGGGTCTTCAATCGTAATTATTTTTATCTCCGGGCTATGCACAGCGCGTAAAAAAGTATAGAGCGTCGTAGTTTTACCGGAGCCCGTGGGCCCAGTGGTCAGAATGAGTCCGTTTGGCTTGCGCAATTCTTTTTCAATAATATCGGCGACCCATGGCTGTAAACCAAGATCACGGAATGAAAGCATAATGCTCTTGGGATTGAGTACGCGCATGACGACATTCTCGCCGTCGGGCCCGGGGAGTATGGATGTTCGGATCTCAACCGCGGTTTCCTGCATACTAATAGTAAACCTGCCGTCTTGGGAGCGGTCATGGATATTAAGTTTGAGTTCTGAAATAAGTTTGACGCGCGATAGGAGAAGAGCGGAGAGTTTGATCGGGAGATCAGCAATATCATGGAGTGTGCCGTCAAGGCGCATACGGAGGCGCACTGACTGCTTTTGCGGTTCAATATGGATGTCGGATGCGTCAAGCGCCAGGGCGCCGGCGAGCATGACCTCCAGCGCTTCACCGGTGCGTCCGAAAAATGTTTTTTCTATTGCCGCACGGATTTCAGGAAGGGTTGCGATTTGTTGTTGGATCGCGGTGATTTTTTCAAGGGAGAGCTCAATCGCGCCTGCCGAAGCGCCATGGTGCTCGGGTATGCGCTTATAAAAATCCCATGCGCGTTCCAAGGCATAGATTGAGGCAAGAAAACGCTCATAGGTGTAGCGGCGTTGTAAAAGGGTATTGAGGAGGGCGAGTGCCTCGGGTTTTTCTGGATTGCGGAGCGCTATTTTTAGATGCATACCTGCGGCTTGGAATACGGCGAGCTCTCCGTCCCGCGCATCTTTTTCTGGAATGATTTTTAATGCATCAATCTCAATAGGCAACACCAAAAGATCTATATAGGGGATTTGGGAATGTTCCGCCGCGCGCTTGGCGGCATTTTCGGCTTCTTTATGTCGGAGCTGATCAATTCTGCGGCGCACTTTGTCGTCGGGGAAATCAGACATAATTTATGAGGTGTTAGGTTTTAGGTGCAAAGGGAGAGATAAAAAAGTTTTGGCGTCAGGGCATCTTATTTGACGCCCCATCTCCTGCACCTGACTCTATTATAATTGTATGTCAAAAGATTTCGCGAAGCAATGAGACAAGGTGTTCTTCCGCATCATTAAATGATTCAAAATGAGTTTCGAGCGCTAATGTCGGGCTTTGGAATGTGCCTTGTTCGCGTTCGGTTATGGCGTTAAGTAGGGAACGATCACCAAGGATGGACGCATGCACGCGCTGTATTTCTGGATCTTGCCACAACAAAATAGAGATTTGATGAATAGGGAATGCGCGGGTGAGCGCGGAAGAAACATGGGGAATATCAGAGGGAGAACGGCCGGTTTTTCTAAAATCTTCGGCGGTGAGAAACGACCACAATACCCGTTCGCCGTCACTTTGTTTTGATCGTACGGCGGCGCGAGCCGTGAGCTGGTGGAGGGTGAATGGCTGATTTATTTTAGTAAGTTCTGTGGCGCGGGCGTGTTCGGCGCCGAGTCCAAGGAGTTCGGCGGCGACCGTATGCGTCGCGCCCTGCGTGGATTTACGAAAGCCATCGGTGTGCGCGATAATACCCGTAAGGAGAAGGGTGGCGCTCGCGGCATCGGGTTTTATTCCGGATGTTTCTGTGATTAGTGCATAGGTGATCTGGGAAAGCGGGGTACTCGCGGGAGATACGAGATTTATTTCCCCATAGGATTTATGGTCTGGCGTATTACTAATGGCAATGATGGGCGTTTCAGTAAAGAACGGCGGTTCAACTCCTGCGAGCGCCGGAAGCGCGTCAATATCCGGCACGCCGAGCGCGATGACGCAATCGCATTGGATCTTGCCCTCGCGGAAAGAAAAAGAGTCCTCACGGATCGGAGATGATTTCGGAGAGAGGATGATATCAATGCGATCAGGATGCTTTTCGTAGCGCAATTGGGCTATTGGGACAGCGGCGGTTTCAATACTAATAATAAACTCTCGTACGAGCGGGCTTGGGTTCAAGATTTTTACGCATGCATCAGGCGCTTTTTGGGCATCCGCAGTAATACTTGGGAGAAATCCGATATGCTTGCTCTGTTGCTCGTATGCGCGGACAAGGGCTTCTGCCGCAGTATAGCAGTCAAGATCCGGCCGCTCGGGCATAAGGATCGCAATGTGCTCGCTTTTAGTGAGTAATTCTTTTGCTTTTTGCAATTCTTGTTCCATAGAGTGGCGCGAGTGGTTAGTTAAGTGCTTCATTCGTAGCGCGTCCTGCCTCGCATGTCAATGTATTTGTGGAAAACTCGCGGCTACTTGCTTTTTATGAGATGCGATGTATAATATATTCAGTTATTTCAATAGCGGAGGATGACCTTTGAAAATTTGTTTTTGTGATTATGGAGGTATGGCTATGAAAGGCATGGTAGGATGGATAAGATGGTTGCTGGAGGGATTGCTTTTTTGTTCATCGCATGGTTAATGTCTGGGTGCGCAGTACGCGGACCCATGGGCGATGTATGTTTCCTCTGTGATTTTGTTCCGTCGCCAGCGACGGGCGTCGTACTTACCGCGCCGATTGTTGTCCAAGTGGTGCCAGCGACGCGGTTTAATGGCTTGGCAGTGGTGTCACTTGGCGGGGGATTGCACCACTTGCAAGGAGAGATTTTTCAAGCTCTCCAAGCCGGGTGCGGTCTTACGCAGGTTGATGCGGTGGACGAGCGGTCGTGGGAGACCGCGCCGGCGCATGAGTATCGCGTCAAGATCGCCAGCTCGGACGCATACCGAGCGGATGGTATTTCCATGGTAAGCGTGAGCGCGACTCTTTCCAGCGTCTCCGCCACTATTCACCAGCGCGAATATCGTTTTGTCAGAAGCGGGAGCGGCACGGCGTATCACGGCGGCGGTTATGACTCTTATGGTCGTCCGAGGTACACAGGGGTTTACCAAAGCCGCGAGGAAGCATTGCGCGTTGCAATGCGTATGGCGATGGTAAATTTTTGCGGCGGCGGCATGCAAAGAGGCGTGGTTGTTGTTGAGCCGCGGTTAAATCCTGATTTGGCCGTTGTACCGTATTCATCCGGGGGGGTTGTCATTTACGGCAATCCCTATGGCATCCAAAGCCACAGTCCGGGGGTGCATCGCCAACGTCATAAAGATGGACGCAAGCAGAGACGCAGTGTTCCTGCTCGCCGCGCGCCTGTTTATAAAGGGAGATAATGTTCAAAGTAAGCCCGCGGGTTCCTGCTGGAACCCGCGGCTTTTTTAATTCCACGGAAAATAAGGTAGAGTGGCAATATGCGAGAGATGGTGACGAAAAGCGCAAAAGAAACGCAGAAAATCGCGGCGATACTCGCGCGGGAATTGATTCGCGCGCCCCGGCATGTCGGCGCGCGCGTCGTCGCTCTGCAGGGCGATCTTGGCG
>JBASTK010000124.1:0-2104 GCA_049274855.1 Candidatus Sungiibacteriota bacterium
CAAGTACACCCATTTATATTCAGAATTGGCGTATTAACCACATGGAAATCGCGCTGGTTTGGAAAAAAACTTTTTGCGGAGTATCTGCGCGAGGATACCTCTTTGCGCCATTGGCTTGGCAAGAAACTGCGTACGGCGCATCTCAAAAGCGTTGAGATAGAACGATTTCCAAATCTTTTACATATTATTATTAAGACCGCGCGTCCAGGGATTGTTATCGGTCGTGGCGGGGAAGGCGCTGAAAAATTAAAACGCGAGATTGAGAGATTTTTAGTGCGTCTCGGTCCGCCGCGCCGCGCGGTTGCCAAGCAAAAAAAACCCGAGATTAAAGTGACGATTGAAGAGGTGCGATCACCCGAAACGCACGCGGCGATTGCCGCTGAGATGATTGTAGAGGAGATAGAAAAGCGTCTGCCGTTTCGGCGCGTATTGAAGCAGGCATTGGACAAGATTGCTCGCGCCCGCGAGGTGCAAGGCGTGAAAATTGCCATGAAAGGACGGCTGGACGGCGCTGAAATGGCGCGCTACGAATGGGGCAAGCGGGGGAGGATTCCTCTGCAAACGATTCGCGCGGATGTTGACTATTCTGAGAAAACAGCGTATACCGCCTATGGGACGATCGGCATAAAGGTGTGGATTTATAAGGGAGAAGTGTTTGCCTCCGCAGAGGCAAAAAAATAACCACTGCCGAGTATTGCCCGATGTTGAAGTAACGGGACGCCGCCGATATTGTAATGTCGGCAGTCCCATGGTTCAGCAATTGCGGCATACAATATCGGCACCGCGACTATGTTGCAGCCAAAAAAAGTAAAACATAGAAAATGGCAGAGGGGCAGGACGCGCGGCAATGAGACCCGCGGGACAGAGCTTGCGTTTGGCGCGTACGGATTAAAAGCGCTTGAGGCGCGCTGGATTACGGCGCGGCAAATTGAAGCGGCGCGCCGCGCTATGACGCATTCCATTCAGCGAGGCGGGAAAATATGGATACGGATATTCCCTGATAAGCCGGTGACGCGAAAACCGCCGGAGGTAACACTCGGCGGAGGAAAGGGCGCGGTGGATCATTATGTGGCGCCGATAAAAAGCGGACGGATTTTATTTGAGATTGACGGCGTGACGCGGGAGGCGGCGGTGGAGGCGTTGCGTCTGGCGTCCCATAAAATGCCGGTGAAGACCAAGTTTATTTCTTCTACCGAGTAACTTATGAAAATGAATGAATTGCGGCAAAAATCGCAGGAGGAATTGGCAGGATTGCTTACCCAGCGGCGCGAGCGTATCGCAGCTGTGCGTTTTTTACTCAAACAAAAAAAAGTAAAGAATGTAAAAGAAGCCGCAATGCTCCGTAAGGATGTCGCGCGTATCCTCACTATTTTTCGCGGAATACGAAACATTAAATCATAAATCAAACTTTTATGCGCACACTGAATGGCACTGTTATATCCGCTAAAATGCAAAAAACTATTGTCGTCCGGGTGGACACATTGAAACAGCATCCTAAATATGGGAAGCATTACCGCGTATCCAAAAAATTTAAGGCGCATGATGAAAAAAGCGAATACCGCGTGGGCGATATTATTATGATGCAGGAGGCGCGCCCGCTCTCGCGTGAGAAGCGATGGCAAGCCATAGCGTTGATAAAACGTACCGAGGTCGAAGTTAAAAAAGACGCGGCAGATGAATGATTAATGTCAAAGTTCAAATGTCAAATCAAATCCAAAACTCAAAATCCAAAAATGTTTTTTGACATTTTGATTTAAGTCATTGATTTGAAATTTGGATTTTGTCATTTGTGCTTATTATATGATACAGCCGCGTACGATGTTAAAAGTAGCCGATAATTCCGGAGCAAAATTGCTTCAGGTGATTAAGGTATTGGGCGGCAGTCGGAGGCGGTATGCACGGCTGGGCGATGTGATTGTGGCATCGGTAAAGATCGCCGAACCCCGCAAGGTAGTCAAGAAGAAAGATGTCGTGCGTGCGGTCATTGTCCGTCAGCACGCGCCGTTTCGCCGTGCGGACGGATCGTATGTGCGTTTTGACGATAATGCGGCGGTGGTGATTGATGGTATGGATCCGAAAGGAGGACGCATCTTCGGTCCCATTG
>JBASTK010000125.1:0-5100 GCA_049274855.1 Candidatus Sungiibacteriota bacterium
GCTGTATGCGCTGTATACGCGTGATTACGGCAAAATTACGGCGCGGGCGAGCGGGATACGGAAGCAAGAGGCAAAATTACGCGGGCATCTGGAGCCATTGTCGCTTACCGCAGTGCGTTTAATAAACGGGAGAAACGGCGAGAAACTGATTGGCGCGACATTGATTAATTTTTGGGAACAGATGCGCGGACACGAAACGACCCTTCGCCTTGCGTCGTATGTCGCGCGGCGAGTGGATGAGCAGGTGTTTCCGGGCGAGCGGGATCCGGCGCTGTGGGATTTGATTCGTAAAAATTTTATTGTGCTTGATTGCGAGGATTTTACTGATGAGCGCGCGGAGCGATTTATGCGCGAATTTGATGCAGGATTGTCGCGTTGTCTCGGGTACGCCGAGTAGTAACTCCTTGGCTGGCTCGCTTTTGGCGAGCCAAAAATAAATATTGCCGAGGACTACTCTACTATTGGGCATGGGGACGACGATGATTCCGTAATGTCCGGAATTGTGCCATTTATAGCGGAGGACGCAAAGATGCGTTATAATGGAGTACAATGAGCAAGCTTGATGAATTGGAAGAGGATTTGTATGGTAATGATCCGACCGCGGCGGCGCGGCGCAGGAAGCCGGGAGCGCCGCTTGCGCCGTCTCGTACGCAGATCCGTAGCGGATGGGAAGGTGGGGGACAGGCACCCGCTCTATTATTGTCCGCTTCACGCCGACCGATGAAAAAGATCATTATGATCGGCGCGGCGGGAGTTTTACTATTTGCTGCGGGCGGCATTGCGCTTATTTATTTTTATCTTGGTGTTGATCGGCGCGAGGCCGAGGTCATTATTGGCGGACCGGATAGTATTGAAGCGGGACAGGCGGTGACGATTCCGATTACTGTGCGTAATATTTCTGCTACAGCGCTGGAAGACGCCAATCTTGCGCTCACTATTCCTGCGGGCGCCATAATAAAAGATGCGTCGGGTTTAGAACGCGCTGCCGAGTCGCGCACGATTACTCATATCGGCACATTGGCGCCTGGTGATACACAGACACAAGAGATTACTCTGCGTCTCTTTGGACATGAAAGAGAAGAGCAGGAAGTTACCGCAGTGCTTTTATACCGGCCAGCAAACTTAAGCGCGCAATTTTCTTCACAAGGGAGCAGGCGGATTGTGATTGATCGCGTGCCATTGGAACTTTTCTGGGATGTTCCAGAGAAGGTCTCTGCCCGTCAGCAGGTGAGTATAGTATTGCGTTTGAGCTCGCAGGCGAGGATGCCATTCGGCGGATTGTGGCTTCGTGCGGATTATCCTCCGGGTTTTACACTTGCTTCGGCGGATCCAAAGCCCGCGGTCGGCGATGCGCTTTGGAAAATTGATACCTTGGACACTGGTAAGGAAGAAACGATCACGATTACCGGCGCTTTTGACGGCACGAGCGGAGAGATAAAGGCGTTTCGCGCCGGGCTTGGATCATTTAATGAACTGACAAAAGAATGGAAGCCGTGGCGCGAATCTGCCAAGGAAATTATGCTTTCTTCATCGCCATTGCTTCTTGCCGTGACGATTCAAGGGAAACGCGAAGGTGTCATCCGGCCCGGGGAGCGTATAGATATCGCCATACATTATGAAAATCGGAGCACAGTTCCGATAAAAAATATCTCTCTACACGCCGCGATAGAGGGCGCGATCGCGGATGTGCCGAGTATGATGATTGCGAATGGCGGGGTGTTCAATGCGGCTATAGGCGCGGTTGTTTGGGGGCCTGGCGGCACGCCGCAATTGCGGGAGGTAGCACCCGGAGCCGGAGGAGATCTCTCCGTCAGCATTAGCACAAAGCCGCGGCCCGTGATGCGTTCGGCTGATGATAAAAATCTTCTGCTTCGCGTAGTTGCGAGTATCACAAGCGCGGATGCGCCCGAAGAACTCAGAGGCGTTTTATTGAGCGCCGATGATGTTGTGGCGGTGAAGGTGGCGACTATTGCACTTGTCTCGGGGCGTGCGGCATTTCGTTCTTCACCGATTTTTAATACCGGGTCGTTGCCGCCGAAAGTCGGGCAGAAGACGAGCTACACGATTATCTGGGAAGCACGCAATTTTACCAATGATATTGAAAATGCGGAATTGCGTGCGTCGCTTCCGCCTAATATCCAGTGGGCAGGGGCGACATTTCCTGCGAGCGCGCAGATTTCTTTTGATTCGGCGGCAAGCGAGGTGCGCTGGCGCATCGGCAAATTGCCGGCTGGCACTGGTGTCATCACCCCGTCTCTTACCGCCGCATTTCAGGTATCAATTACCCCATCCAGCGTGGATATCGGCAAGTATCTGACTATTGCGAGCGACGCGCAATTCACCGGTCGCGATACCTTTACCGGTGAGGATATAACGGGGCGGATAGATGCATTTACCACTGAATTGCATGATGATCAGGCGACTGCGCCGGATGATTGGCGCGTTATCAAATAAGTGCTACATTGTTTTCTATGGCGTCAGAACAGACGATGATGGAGAAGATTACGGCGCTGTGCAAGCGCCGCGGATTTATTTTTCCCGGGTCCGAGATTTACGGCGGGCTTGCCGGTACATGGGACTACGGCCCGCTGGGCGTGGAATTAAAAAATAACATCAAGCGCGAGTTTTGGCACGCGATGGTGTACGGCAGGGATGATGTGGTGGGATTGGACGCGGCGATTATGATGCATCCAAAAGTATGGGAGGCGTCGGGGCATACTGATGCTTTTACCGATCCTCTCGTAGAGTGCAAGACATGTCACGCGCGGTTTCGCGCGGATCATCCGGAAGAAATTGAGGAACATACAGAAAATCATAACAAGAGAAAGGAACCTGTTTCTTGGACAGAGCCGCGGCAGTTTAATCTCCTGGTGGAGGCAAAACTGGGGGCTGTGGAGGGCGAGAAGACGACCGTCTATCTGCGCGGAGAAATTACGCAGGGCGTTCATGTTAATTTTAAAAATGTCGTGGATTCCTCGCGCGTGAAAATTCCGTTCGGTATCGCGCAAATCGGCAAGGCGTTCCGCAACGAAATTACGCCGGGCAATTTTATATTTCGCTCTAGAGAGTTTGAGCAGATAGAATTGCAGTATTATGTCAGGCCGGACGAAAAAGAGGCGATGCGATGGTTTGAGTATTGGAAAGAGGAGCGGATGCAATGGCACATCGCGCTCGGCATGAAAAAAGAGCATTTGCGATTTTGCGAGCACGCGCCGGATGAGCGCGCGCATTATGCGCGCGCGGCCTGGGATATAGAATACGATTCGCCGTTTGGCGGATGGAAAGAGATGATGGGCGTGCATCATCGCGGCGATTGGGATTTGTCCCGCCACGCCAAGTTTTCAGGTGCGGACATGACCTATTATGATGAAGAGAAAAAAGAACGCTATACACCATGGGTGATTGAGACATCCGGCGGCGTGGATCGCGCCATGCTCTTTTTTTTGATTGATGCCTATCACGAGGACGGCGAGCGGAAGATATTAAAACTACATCCGCGCCTTGCGCCCTATAAAGCCGCTGTGTTTCCGCTTCTTGCCAACAAGCCACAGCTCGTGGAAAAAGCCCGTGCAGTGTATAAATCCCTACAACCTACAACCTACAACCTACAACCTATCGCGTGGGACGAGCGCGGTAACATCGGCAAGCGCTACTACGCGCAGGACGAGATCGGTACCCCGTGGTGCATCACTATTGATTTTCAAACGTTGGAAGACGACACGGTCACTATCCGCGACCGCGATACGGCGAAGCAGGAACGGATTGCTGTTTCAGATTTGCCGCGATATTTTGAAGAAAAGTTGCGCGGATGACAGAAAAATCCCCCAGCGAGATGCGCCGGGGGAAGTATGCGGATTACTCTTTAGGTACTCTTGCGTCTACGAGTTTTAATTGCTCCATGCGGTTTGTGCCCGTCATCTGCGTCCATACGCATGGGAGGGGGTTTTGTCATGGCATCCAGCGTTGCTTGTTCGATAAATGGAAACGCCTTTCTAAACCCCTTGATCATTCGTCTCGACTCTTTCACGGCAACCTCCATAGGTAGAGGGTGAACCAACAAAGAACATCCATAGTATGACAGTACATTATCATATGTGTGGCATTTTTGCAAGATAGAGAGAGACGTGGTAGGGTATCAATATGAAGCGCATCATTCAATTTCATATTTTTAAGGGGGAGCGGCAGTACGTGGCGGACGGCATTGATCTACCAGTGGTGACGCAAGGGAATACATTGGACGAGTTGGTACGAAATATACAGGAAGCCGTCTCGCTTCAGCTTGAGGATAGCAACTAAAGTAATTTATTCTATGCCCACGATCACCATACCTAAAAAATTCGTACAACAGGATGATCTCATGATTATTCCGCGCAAGGAGTATCAAGCATTGATTGAGTTGCGCAAAACCACAGAGTTTATCCCTACCGCGGCGCAGCGTAAAGCCCTCACGAAAGCAGAACAAAATCTGAAAGCAGGAAAAACGCTCTCGTATCATGAACTCGTCCGAAAACTGGGATTTACAAGTTGATCCCGGCGTTTTCAAGACGCTTCGGAAAATGCCACGACATGATGTGCCATACCCTTTATAAATTGTCATTCCCGCGAAAGCGGGAATCCAATTTATTGGCTTATTCGCTGGATTCCCGATCAAGTCGGGAATGACAAAAAAGACGCTTTTGAGATGGATTCTAACAAAACTATGTTTAAAAAAACAACATTAGAAAACGGGTTGCGGATTATCACGGCTTCGATGCAGGGGACCAATACGGTGACGGTTTTGGTGCTGTGCGGCACGGGGTCTGACTATGAGGCGCGAGAGATCGGCGGTATATCGCATTTTTTGGAGCATATGTTTTTTAAAGGCACGAAAAATCGCCCGACGCCGGATCATATCAAGCACGAGCTTGACGGCATGGGCTCCATTTCCAATGCCTTCACGAGTCATGAAATCACTGGCTATCATATCAAAGCCGCAAAGACGTATCTGGACCAATCGCTTGATCTTCTCGCGGATATTTACAAAAATTCGCTTCTCACGGATGAAGAAATCAATCACGAACGGCAGGTTATCATAGAGGAGATGCATAAAGACCGTGATAC
>JBASTK010000126.1:0-1918 GCA_049274855.1 Candidatus Sungiibacteriota bacterium
CTTCTCTCCTATATGCTTTTTCTCAGTATTGGATCCGTCTTTGTTATTTTCTCAAATCTATTTTTGCAAGGAAAGTCTCGCGAAGTCAAGATCGTCTCGTTTATTATGACAATCTCTTCATTTATTGGTATGGTTAACGCATTTATTCGCTATCTATTGCCTACTAATAAGGGCTCCGGCTTTTTGCGTACTGGTGTCTACGACGGATTTCATATAACTACAGGCATAGTATTCATTATTTTATTTACGCTGTCTCCCATCATGATAAGTCGGTTGGCACGGATTACAACGAGTAAATGAACAGGTATCGTAAATGCAGATGAAAACAAACTATCGCGCGTGGGAGATTGATTTTGACGAGTTTCATCGGCAGATGAGCGATGCTGGCCGCCTGCGGTTTTTGATGCGTTTTGCCGTGCTGGCACCGTCCAGCCACAACAGCCAGCCGTGGAGATTTGAAGTGGGGGAGAGTAAAATTATTGTCCGTCCCGATATGCGCCGGTCGCTTCCGAAAAGCGACACGAATCATCGCCAGCTTTTTATCAGCTTGGGATGCGCGATTGAAAACCTCATTGTCGCCGCGGATTATTACGGATTTGCAACACAGACAGATTATCAAGACGATGAAGCGGTGATTTCGTTCCAAAGAGTCAGACGGGAGCCGTCGCAGGATGCGCATCATCTTATTTTTTCCATTCTGAAAAGACACACCAATCGCAACCCCTATGATGATCGGATGCCAGATGAGCAGTTTCTCGGATGGATGAGAGGTCTTGCGAATGATGAGATGCGCATTGATTGCATTATTGATCAGAGCATAAAAAACAAAATAGCCGATATCACGATTGCCGCGGGCATTGCCGCGATGGACGATAGAGGATTTCGTGAGGAGTTGTCGCATTATGTCAAGTCAAATATCACGAAAGCGAAAACAGGCATGCCCGGCTTAGGATTTGGCATGCCGACGCCGCTCTCTCTTATTGCATCTTTTATGCTCAAGAGGTTTAATATGAGCAAACTCTCGCGCAAGCAGGACAGAAAATTATTGACAGAACAGACGCCTGTTATGGCTGTGATAAGTACGAAAGAAGATGATAAAAAATCACGGATGCAGGTAGGACAACTATATGAGAGAATCGCGCTCACCGCAGAAAAAGACGGCATAAAAACAGCGCCCATGGCCGCGGCAATTCAGATAGGGAATTTTTATCAGGAATTGCAAAGAATTTTAGGCGTCTCATCCCGTCCGCAGATGTTTTTCCGCCTCGGCTATAGCGCGAAATTGACTCCGCACAGTCCACGGCTTTCAGAACATGAAGTGGTCCGAGAATAAGGATGGGGAACTAAACTATGAGACCATTACAAAACTCTTTTTCGTAGCGAAAGCGCAGGATTGACGCAGTTGGCAGAGGCCATGGGGCTTTCAGTTTCGCGCCTCTTTGTGGAAGCGCATGGAGGCAAGATATGGCTTGAGTCGGAAGGCGTCGGAAAGGGTTCCGTCGTTTACATGGAACTGCCGTATGCTACAATACAGAAAATCAATAAATAGGTATCTGTTGGTATGAATGCTGAAAGAAAACTTGCTCAACTTGTTCAGACAGACATCAAGATAGAACAAGCGATCATAGGTAGATTCCGAATAAACTATGTCTCTGCTGGTTCAGGACCAGCGGTGATTTTGCTTCATGGAGCGAATATCGGATGGGGACAGTGGTATCCAAATATTGCGGTGCTCGCACAATATTTCACGGTGTATGCCATTGATTTACCTGGTGCAGGCGGCTCGAGTAAAATTGAATTTCATACTGCTAATCTTGAAAAAGATTTTGTTGATACAGTGGATTCGTTTATCAAGGATCGCAGACTTTCAAAAGTACACATCGTTGGGCACTCTCTTAGCGGGTGGATTGCTCTAAGA
>JBASTK010000127.1:0-1621 GCA_049274855.1 Candidatus Sungiibacteriota bacterium
ATTACGACTGGGCTTCCGCGCGTTGAAGAGATTTTTGAGACGCGGCCGCCAAAGTGGCGCACGGTTATTAGTGATGTTGCAGGTGTTGTTACCGAGGTTGCGGTAGAAGGCCGCGAGCGAGTGGTGAAGATTGAAGTAAGCGACACCATGGAGATCAAAGAGTTTCGCATTTCTCCCAACACTACTGTTTTGGTGGAAAAAGGGACTGCGGTATCGCGCGGGATGTTGCTGTGCGAGGGCCACGCGGATTTGCGCGAATTGTTTAAGCTCGCGGGTAAAAAAGCGGTGGAGCGCTACATTGTCCGCGAGGTGCAGAAGATTTATTCTCTGCAGGGCGCGCCGATCCATGACAAGCATGTGGAAGTGATTGCGCGCCAAATGTTCGGCCGCGTGCGCGTGCGTGATGCCGGAGACACGGATCTGACGCCGGGCGAGACGATTGAAAAAGAAGAGTTCCGCCGGGCCAATATCCGCGCGTTACGCGCCGGGAGGACTCCGGCGACCGGCAGTCAGCTCCTGCTGGGCATCACGCGCGTGTCGCTCTCCACATCCAGTTTTCTCTCTGCGGCATCATTTCAAGAAACCGCGCGCGTGCTGATTGACGCGGCAGTCCGCGGCAAAAAGGACTATCTGCGCGGACTCAAAGAAAATGTCATCATCGGGCGGCTCATCCCGGTCGGCACCGGCTTCCGTAAGGTTTCGTGACACTCATTATTTTGAAGATGATAAAACGCCTTAGATAAGGCGTTTTATCGTTATGTCATTGACAAAAATATATGGCGGGTGTATAATATATGCATCCTTGAAAACAGGGGTAATTTGAGAGAAGGATGGAGACGAGTGAGGTCATGCAGAATCCGAGGCAGAAAGTAATAATAATCATTGGCCTGACAGGATAGTAATAGATATTCTTCTTCATCCTTCTCCTTAATTGCTGAAACACCGCGTACTTTGGCACAACGCCAAGCTCCCAATCACGGGACGCGGTGAACAGGTGCGGCTTTTATCAGCGCACCTGTTTTTAATTGTGCAAATTATGCGGGTACGAGCGCGGGGTGATCTTCCAAAATCTCTACGCGCTTGGCGAGGTTGATTATTACCGCGTCTTGCGTGGTGTCATTACTCGATAGGGCATTCATCGTGCTTCGGATATAACTGACATCTTTACGCGTGGCATTCATTTCTTCCCGCATATCTTTCATAACACTCTCCACATTCTCCATTCTGTCGGAAAGTTGCGCCAAATCCTCCTTGCTTGCCATGGTGCGCTGGATCATGGTCGCAAGACCTTCAATGGTGGTAATTTTTTCGTGCATATCCTTATGATACGGGCATTGAATAATGTGTCAACTGATATGTTTGTGGAAAACTAAAAATAACTCCACTTCACACTTACCAGCGGTCGCTGGTAAGTGTGAAGTTAATCAGTATTGATATACGGGGCTTGCGCTTATGCAGTTTTTCTTTGTATGATATAAGCGTAATGAAGCGCAAGAAACAAAAGCAATTAAAAAAGAGGCGGCATGAGGATGGGGGCGATGATGATTCACCGTCAATGGGCGCAGGCATCCATCATCAGACCAAGAAAGGGATATTTGCTATTGGCTCGTTTGTCGCCGCT
>JBASTK010000128.1:0-1529 GCA_049274855.1 Candidatus Sungiibacteriota bacterium
GTGCAAGAGAGTAGGTGAGGCGGACCGGCTCGGTGGCAGGATCTTCGCTTTGGAAATATGAGGTATCGTCCCGCTCGATTTTTACCGAAGCTCTGACGCCTCGTAGGGCGCCTTCTATGATTTGAAAGCGATGACGCCCCGCCGCATCTTTCTCCGGTATTATTTTCAGATACGCAGGCAAGCCGATATCTTTCCTGCTGTTGTCCGGCCGGGCATTCAGCCACCCGCCCTTGGTGGATTCGTATGCGATATATAGTATTGCATCCGAAACCTGTGCCTGAATAGTGACAGAAAATATCGCAGTTGCGCGGCCGGGTGCCAAGCCACGCAATTCTTTCACGGGTATGTCATAGGTCTTTGCCTGCGGAGAGGTATTGCGCAAATCCACTTTTATTTTTGCCTGCTTACTACCCATGTCATTGAATACCAGATCCTGCTCAATGATTCTAATGGTGAGCGGGAGAGTTATCGTGGTTTGATCAAAGAAGAACTTGCCGATTTCAGCATCAAACGCGACCTCGGCGCCGTTTTGGATCTTTTTGTCCATACGGAAAACTTGATTGAGGCATTCAATCTCAATCCGTATGTCATCCCCTATAGAGTCGCCGCCGTACTTTATTTTGGTAAGTTTGAGTCGGATCAGTTTTGTCATACTATTGTGTATTGCGCCCTAAAAAATTTTAGAAACAGCACCGAAAATTGATCACCCCCACTTCACTATCTTGAGAAATAAACGCATGCCTCTATTAGACCTACTGATTAATGACCCTTTCTATTCCAATTCTGTTTTTTCGGCTGCAAACCATTCACCGCTCGTCAATGAATACGCCGTATTCACTTCCTCGCGCTTCATGGTTTTCGCTGTCAGACGCGAGGTGTTCCCGCAAAGCGGGACGCCCCGTCTCCGAAAAAACAGAATTTCATTACGAAAAATCATTAATCAGTAGGTCTATTGTAAAAAGAGACCACAACAGCGTCAACAAGAGTTATCCACTATGGAAATTAGAGCTATCCTTTTGGAAATGTAAATAATAGTTATCTTCTTTCTTTGAGTTCGATTTCTTCTTTGATCAAATCAAATTTGACGACAAAAAGATCAAAGAATCCTTTTTGGCCGACTACGCCGTAGCCGAGACGGGCGATATTCGGGAGAAAACCAACTTTTGCGGCATAATGCCAGCCGCCGACTTTCAGCGTGACGGCATGGACATAATAAGTTTCCACGGCGCCTGTGATGCCGCCGACGGTGTGTGGTTTGCCACTCACGACATCAAGACCGAGAAGTTCGCCGATCTGGGCGTCAAATATACAAAAATCCGCTCCGGAATCTACGAGTACTTCGTAGGGAACGGTGCGGCCTTGGTATGAAATCTCAATGACGATAACCGGGCGCAAAAAGCCCGGGCCATACTTTTTGTACTTGAATTTCATAAACCGAACCCGACATACGGGATCAATTTTTCTGGCATACGCGTAAGAATTGGCTTTTTATGCCCTTTGTTTTGTGCGGCGTCCCACGCTTCTCTTGC
>JBASTK010000129.1:0-5063 GCA_049274855.1 Candidatus Sungiibacteriota bacterium
AGCCGCTGAAACTCTTGACAAGAAATCGGTGTTGCATTAGGATGGATTGGCAGTCCGAGGTCGGGAGTGCTAATTTAATAAATTATTTTTTATATGAAGATACAGCCATTGGGGGATCGCGTGCTCATTGAGCCGCACAAAGCCGAAGGCGGCAAGCTGAAGTCGGGTTTGTACTTGCCCGAGACCGCGGACAAAGAGCGGCCGGAACAGGGAACCATCATTGCCGTAGGACCCGGCAAATATGATGAGGACGGGAAGCGGCGGATACCGATAAGCGTAAAAAAGGGCGATAAAGTCCTTTTCACGAAGTACGGACCGAACGAGATAAAGGTTGATGATAAAGAATACTTGATTGCGCGGGAGGAAGACATCCTCGCGATTATTGATTAGGTTGTAGGGAGTAGGTTGTAGGTTGTAGAAAATCTTTTTTTATCTCCTACTCACTACCACCTACAAACTACACACTTGTATACGTATGGCAAAACAAATTTTATTCGGAGAGAGAGCACGCCACGCGATGAAGCGGGGCGTGGATACGCTCGCGGGCGCGGTGAAGATCACTTTGGGTCCGCGGGGGCGCAATGTGGTGTTTGATAAGAGTTTTGGCGCGCCGCAGATCACCAATGACGGTGTGACGATTGCCAAAGAAATAGAGCTGGAAGACAAGTTTGAAAACATGGGCGCGGAATTGGTAAAGGAAGTCGCGTCCAAGACCAATGACGCGGTGGGCGACGGCACCACGACGGCGGTCGTGCTTGCGCAAGCCATGATTCATGAGGGATTAAAATATGCGTCCGCAGGGGTCAATGCCGTGGGACTGCGCCACGCGCTGGAAGAGGCGCGGGAAGAGATCGTGAAAGAACTGCAGAAAATGGCAAAGCCGGTGAAAGAAAAAGAAGAGATCGTGCAGGTTGCCACGATTTCGGCAGAATCGCGCGAGCTGGGCGAGATCATCGCCGAGTCAATAGAGAAAGTCGGCAAGGACGGCGCGGTGACCGTAGAGGAATCGCAGGGCGTCGGGATTGAAAAAGAAGTCGTGGAGGGTATGCAGTTTGACCGCGGGTATGTGTCGCCTTATATGATTACCAATGCGGAGCGGATGGAGGCGGTGATGGATGATCCGTATATCTTGCTCACGGACAAAAAGATTTCTTCCATTCAGACCATCCTACCATTACTTGAAAAACTCGCGCGCCTTGGCAAAAAAGAACTCGTGATTATTGCAGAAGACATAGAGGGCGATGCGCTGGCAACGCTCGTGGTCAATCGTCTGCGTGGCGCGTTTAACGCTCTTGCGGTAAAAGCTCCGGGATTTGGCGACAGGAGAAAAGAAATGCTGGAAGATATTGCGGTGCTCACTGGCGCTAAAGTGATTGCCGATGAACTCGGATTAAAACTGGAAACCGTGGAGCCGGAGATGCTCGGACACGCGCGGCGCGTTGTCACAGACAAAGACAATACGACTATTGTCGGCGGCAAGGGCAAGAAAGCCGATTTGGATAAGCGGATTGCGCAAATTCGCGTACAGATGGACAAGGCAACATCGGAATATGACAAAGAAAAATTGCAGGAGCGGCTTGCCAAGCTCTCCGGCGGGGTTGCGGTCATCCGCGTGGGCGCCGCGACTGAGACCGAGATGAAATATATTAAGCTCAAAATTGAAGACGCGGTTGCGGCGACCAAGGCCGCACTTGCCGAGGGTATTGTGGCAGGCGGAGGGTCGGCGCTTTTCAAAACCGCAACGGTTCTCCGTGATCGCTGGATGCGCCGCGCAGATGGGGACTCGGAGCGCAGTAGTCCCGAGTATCAGGCGGCGTATGCTATTTTACTCAACGCGCTGGAAGAGCCGCTCGCGCAGATTGCGATCAATGCGGGCAAACGGGTCGGTGAGATCACGACCAAGGTGAAAGACAAGATTATGGCTGATGCCAAGTCCAATGCAGGGTATGATGCGGCTACGGATCGCGTGGTCGCGGATATGCTCAAAGAAGGGATCGTGGATCCGGTCAAGGTGACGCGCTCGGCGCTTGAAAACGCCGTATCGGTGGCGGCAATGTTTCTGACGACTGAAGTTGCCATAGCGGATTTGCCGAAGAAAGAGGAGAAATCCATGCCGGCTATGCCGCATGATGATTATTGATGCTCGTTTTGGAACGATCTCTTTGTCATTCCCGTGACAACGGGAATCCAGCGCATCAGACAAAAGACTGGATTCCCGATCAAGTCGGGAATGACAAATTATAACGAAGGTGGGTAGAGTCAATAACTAAAAATCTCCCCGCTTGCGGGGAGATTTTTGATTGTGGATAATTTTTATCCGCTGGTATGCTATACTATATGCACTGACTTTTCCTGCATTGCCGTCATCACTCCTTGGATCATCCACTCTGTCATCACTCTCGCCCGCGCTTGCAAGCGCCGGCGTCGCGCTCTCGCATCCGACTGTGGACATCGGCATTATTTTTACGCTCCTTGCAGGCGGGCTTTTTTGGGCGTTTGTCGCGGGCAGGCGCAAAGTCGTCTCCACGATTATGCTCACCTATATCGCGCTTGCTCTTTTCCCTGCATTGCCGATTGATCGGATTATTTCATCTATCGGTTTGCGTGATAGTTCTTTTGGCGCTATTGGCGCATTTTTAATTCTTTTTATAGTTCTCGCATTTTTCTTAGGCGCGCGGCGCGGCAGGGCGTTTGGCATTGTTGGTCCATGGTGGCAGACGCTTGCGTTGAGTTTTCTGCAAGTCGGGCTTCTGATTCATATCGTCTTTTCACTTCTCGCGGATGAGAAGAAAAATATGCTGTCTGGTTTTACGCGCGGCGTATTTACAGACCCGAGCGTGCATCTGTGGTGGCTCCTTGCACCGATTTTGTTTCTCGTCATTATTCGCCGTCTTTCTATGAGGGAGGATTAGTCGCTCTCCATCCGTGTTTTTGCGCAAGAGGTTCCGATGTTCGGGCGGAGGTGCCAGTGTTTTCTTTTTTTGACACACTCGTCGTTTCGCCCCCACAGCAAAACCCCCGCGGGTGCGGGGGTTTTGCTGTGCCTCTGCTTGGTAAATCCTTTGTCGTTACAATCCCGAATCAATCGCGCCCTGCGCGCTTCGCTCATCTGCTTCGGCGCCAGTGCCGCATGCGGCGCGGTCGGTCTGGAATTGCTTCCATGCCTGTACGCGACCTGTGGCGAGTCCAGCGCGGCTTGCTTTGACCGTTTTCTTCCAATCCTCCCATGCCATTTTGAGCGCGGTTCGCCGATCGGTCTGGTTTTCCATTCCCCAGCCCGCGAAGACCTTATCGCTCCGTTTCTGGAGTCCGGCTTTGAGCGAGGCCGCGGAGGCATCAAGCGCCGTCATGATCGCGCTGTCGCGCGCGGCGCTTACTTTCTGCATGCAAGCGCGGTCGAGCGCGCGTTTTGCCGGAGCCGCGGACTGGATAAAAACAAGCGGGGCTGCGACAAAAAATACGGAGAGGAACGCGCCAGCAATCACCGTGCGCCGATAATTTGAAAAAATCATAAGATGAAACCCTTGTTATCTATTTTATTTAACCGACCTTTGAGAATATTCCGAGTATAGCATTTTCCGTCCGTAAAGTATTCTTTGGACCTAGGGAGAATCGAACTCCCATCTACCGGATGCAAACCGGTTGCTCTGCCACTAAGCTATAGGCCCGTGATATGATAAGCGAAGCAGTTCATGTTCCCGCGTGCGGCCCGGGGTATTTTTACGGATTTGCACGCGCCTGCGGCGCAGGCAAATCCTAAAATACCCGGATAACATGAAGCAGTTCATGTTATCCCCCCACTAGGAATCGAACCTAGGTCAATTGCTTAAAAGGCAACTGCTCTGCCATTGAGCTATAGGGGGCGAGTTTCAAAATCATACCGCTTTTTCGTATTGAAATCAAGCCCATAGTGGCGTAGAATGAGATCACTATGACTATGGGAGTGAGAAGAAATATACTGCTTGCTATTTTTCAGCAGTCGCATTACGAGCCGGCGCTTTTTTATGCGTGGCTTCGGCGGCATCCGGTGCCGGAGGATTGGGACAAATTCTCTCATCAAGTTTCGGCAGTATGGTCGCTCAAAGCGCGTCTGCTCGCAGTACTTGCGCGCATCATAGGTCTCGGGCGTTCTGATTCCATACCCGCGGTGCTCATTACGGCTCACGGATTTATTATACCATTAGAGGCGCTTGCGGCGCGCTGGATCGGGTGGCGCGCGCGCGCTAAATGCTCGCGGATAACATTTCGCGCAATCATTGGGATTACCGGCAGTTTTGGCAAGACCACGACAAAAGAGTTTGTTGCGCATATACTTGCAGGCACATATCGCGTGCAAAAGACCCCTGATAATATCAACACCTTTTTCGGTATTGTGCGGTGGATAATGGCAAAAAGTGATCTCTGTGATGATGACATTCTTATCGTAGAGATGGGTGCGTATCACGAGGGAGATATTGCGGCGGCTTGCCGTATAGTGCGGCCCACGATAGCGGTGATTACCGGACTCAACGAAGCGCATTTGGAGCGATTTGGATCATTGGACGCAACCGCCCGGACGAAAACAGAATTGATAGGCGCGTTGCCGTCCGGTGGCATTGTTTTTTGGAATCAATCCTCCCCCATACTCAATGAGTATATTCTGGCACATCGCGGACAATGGCAGGGGAAAACGCTCGTGCCGTATGGAGGAGGAGGCGAGGATGGGGCGCAGGAGCCAGACATTACTGATAACTCAAGATTTTTTCATAATGATGGAATAGACGCGGCGCGGGCAATCAGCGCGCAATTGGGTATAACGCCGGATGTTTTTGAGAAACGCGCGCATACATTTCATCCCATAGCGCGGCGTTTTGCCGTGTCTCGCGCGCCGGGAGACCGATTGGTCATCGACGATAGTTATAATATCACGCTTGACGGCATACGAGCCGCGTGCCGTCTGCTTGGCTCTATCCCGCGCCGAAAAATAGGAGTGTTTGCTTGTATTCCAGAAGCGGGCGTAGGGGCAGAGCGAGTGAATAAAGAATTGGGACAGATGATCGGCGGGGTGTTTGATAGTATCTTGT
>JBASTK010000130.1:0-2938 GCA_049274855.1 Candidatus Sungiibacteriota bacterium
ATAGCGATCTTCCGTAATTTCTTCGTGCCGTTCGCGCCTGCCGCGGATTGTGACGGAATCATTGGTGATAGAGACATCCAAATCCTCTGGTTTGACGCCGGCAACTGTGGATTGGATGATGATGGCGTCCCCTTTGTCGTAAATATCTACCGTGAGTTCGCCTTCTTCTTCGGGGGCTGGCTCCGACTCCTGCAAGGGGGTGTGTTTGGGACGCTCGTCGGTCTCTACTTTCAGGTGCGTGGGTTTGCGTTCATCGCTTTGATGCGGCGTTTCGTGCGCGCGGCGTGTGGGCGGAGCAGATCTGCGCGTATCTATCCGTGCTATCGGCGGTTCGCGCGCGTCATCATCTGATGATTTTGCGTGCGATCCCGTGAGTTTTTCAAAAAAAGTACTCATATAATGAAAAGATAATAAAAGTAAAAAGTAAAAGGATAAAAGTTGCCCAAATATTTCTATCCCTTATCCTTTTTCTTTAATCGTTCAAAGTCAATAAATACCATCATAGCCATCATACCAAGAAGGAGAATAAGATACCATGTGCCCTGCGCAAGACCATCTCTCATTAGTATAAGGGTATTGAAAAGCGTATGCAAGAGGGATGCTATAATAATGCCGAGTGCGACGAAATGCCGCCGGTGCGGGTGAAACCACGCGCGTGCAAGAAAGAAGCCGACAATACCGGAGGAAAGCGCGTGGAGCAGATTGGCGCCGAGAAATCGGTTGGTTGCAATACCCAAGCCAAGCGACAGGTTTTGATTGAATGCGGGGAGTAGAAACAGCGCATTTTCAAGTGCGGCAAATCCAAGTGCTGCGGTCATCATATAAATCATTGCGTCCACGGGTTCATTGAAATCTAACCTTTTTTCTATAAGAAATTTTACCGGCAGGTATTTCACATATTCTTCTATGAGCGCGATGATAAGAAAAGTGATGAGGACATCTGTGGCTGAAGTGTTGCCGAATATTAACGCCCCTTTTTGCCCCAGCACGAGTAATTCCGCGGCCACGGCAAGTCCGGCGGCCGCCATGCCGCCGAGAAATGCCACAAGGAGGAGCCGTTTTGGCTCCGGATGCCGGTCTTCGCGCAGATAAAACAGCAGCCAAAAGATTGGCGGCAAAAATGCGAGGAGTAAGTATCCGGTATTGGCGGTGATGAGGGCGGCAGTCATTGACGAGTTTGTAGCTTGTAGGAGTTAGCTGGTAGGGATTTTTCCTACAAGCTATAAACTACAAGCTAATTCCTATTAGTTGGCCATTGCTCAACCATCAGTATGGTTTTATTCTCTTTTGGGAGCGCCTGCCAAATTTCCTCGGTGATGAACGGCATAAAGGGATGCAAGAGTATCATAAGCGTCGTATGGAATTCCAGCAGGAGCGAGCGCGCGGTTTCTTTTTCTGTGCTTCCGTCAGGCATGGCAAGGCGCGGCTTCATATCCTCAATCACCTTATCCGCGTAATAATGCCAGAAGAAATGATACAGGCGTTCCGCCGCATGATGAAATCTGTATTTTTCAATATCGGCAGTCGTATCACGGACGAGTTTTTTCAGTTTTGCGAGCGTTGCCTTGTCTTTCTTGCTATATTTTATTTTGCGCTTTTGCGGCGGTTTTGAAACATGGAGCAAAAGGAATCGCGTCGCGTTCCAAATCTTATTCGCAAAATTGCGGTACCCGCGGATTTTTTCCTCCGAGATGATTGCGTCATTGCCCGGCAGGTTGCCGATCGTGAGCGCCATGCGCAGGGCATCCGTGCCGTATTGTTCGGCAATGCCGAGCGGATCAATCACATTGCCTTTTGATTTGGACATTTTCTGCCTGTCCTGATCGCGGACAAGCCCATGCAGGTAAATTGTCTTGAACGGGATTTTACCGGTGCGTGCAATCCCCAGCATCACCATCCGCGCCACCCAGAAAAACAAAATATCCCAGCCGGTTTCCATGACCGTGGTCGGATAAAACATTTTATAGTCCTTGCCGTCCGGAAATCCGAGTGTTAGAAACGGCCACTGGCCCGAAGAAAACCATGTCGTAAATACATCCGGGTCTTGCTCCACAAAGTCGCTCCCGCATTTTTCGCAATCGGTGGTATGCGAGAAATGAATAACCTCGGCATTTTTAATTTTGTTTTGTGCCCGCCATTCATGGTCTTTGTTTCTTAATCGGCCGAAAAGATGCTGCAAGGCATTATTATGAGATACAATGACAATGTTTTTATAACGATGATTCTTTTTGTGATGCAGGAGCGTTTGATGGATGCGTTCTTCCAGTTCGTGCAAGCTTTCCCCATTTTCCGGCGTGTAATGAGGTATCGCCATCGTTCCCCAATCTACTTCATCACCCATTTTTGCTTCAAATACACCCATGTTGCGTTCGCGCAGTGCCGGATCAAATACGACTTCAACGCCGAGTTCCCCGCCGATAATTTCCGCGGTTTCTTTTGCGCGTTTGAGATCAGAGCTGATGATAAGATCAATGTCTTGGCCTTTGAGTTGTTTTGCGGCTTCGCGCACTTGTTGCCTGCCGATCTCATTTAATTCTCTATCAAAATGTCCGGAATGACCCTGTATGTGCCGCTCTTTATTCCAGTCCGTCTCGCCGTGGCGCACGAAATACCAGTTGCCCGTGATTTTTGGGCGTATGCGCGTCTCGCCGCAACCCACGCAAAACCACGCGGGGATGCGGATGCCCCAGGTTATTTGTTGGGAAAGATTCCAATCACGGATATTACGGAGCCACTGGAAATAGGTTTTTTTGAAGCGCGGGGGTACAAAGGCGATTTTGCCGTTTTCCACGGCTTCAATCGCTTTTTGGGCAAGCGGCTTCATACGCAAAAACCATTGTGGCAGGATTTGGGGCTCAATCGGGTGGTTGCATTTGTAGCAGACCGCGATTTTGTGGTCATAGCCTTCTTCAATTTTTACGAGTAGGCCTTTGGCCTT
>JBASTK010000131.1:0-5423 GCA_049274855.1 Candidatus Sungiibacteriota bacterium
TTTCAGACATGCGCGACCTTTTTTCTGTTGTACGCAGATACATGGCACCATTTTTTTTCACGCGTTCAACCATGCCTTGCGCGCGTAATGATTGAATGGCTTGGCGGATTCTCTTTCGTTCATGATCTTTCCGTGTTCCGCGACCAAGAAACGGTTTAAGGATTTGAAGGGAATTGGGAGCCATGAGCGCCATCGCCACTATCGTGCCAATACCGATGGTTACGAGAATGGCCTTTGTGAGCGATACGACTTTTTGATGACTGAAAGAGGTTTGCGGAGTGTGCATATGAGTATTGTACAAAAAATTTTACGATCGGTAAATAGTTTGTACATCGGTGATCGGTAAAAGGAAATACAGATGGTGTGTGGATATGTGGTATTGTTGTGCAGAGTATATATTGATATTATAGGATGTATGGTGTTGGATACGAAACAATCAGGCGTAGGGGGCGGGGAATGGCATATCATTACTCCGGAGGAGGAGATACGCGCGTTGGAAGCGAAACTCGCGGAGAAAAAGCGCGAGCACGAGGCGGCGGGTGCTACGACTCCCGCAGAAGAAAAAAAGATATTTCGCGAGGTGATGGGCGAGCATATTGCCGAAAACCGCGCTACGGTAGCGGCACCGGCAGACGAAACGCATATCGCGCCTGCTACGGCAGGCAACGGCGTGCCATCCACCGCAGTGGATGCGGCGGCGGCCGCGACGCGCGAGCAGAAGCTCGCCGCACTCGTGGAGTACGCGCTGACGCACACTATTGAGGCCGCCGTGGACAAAGCAGAAAAAGAGACCCCGTATCTGATTGACGAACTGCACGATCGACTCGCGGATCAGTATTATGACAAATTGGTGCAGTTAAGAAAATTGGAAGCGTTATAAGGCGGATAATATCAAATGTCAAAATTCAAATGACAAATCAAGCTCAAAGTTCAAAATCCAAAACATTTTTGACATTGGGATTTTTGATTTGACATTTGACATTTGAACTTTGGATTTATTGTAATGATTTCTCCTCTTTTTTATCTTGTCGGCACGTTGGCGCTTGCAATCGCAATCGGTGTTGTCGCCATGCGCCTCATATTTCGCAGGCGCGGCGTGATTGCCCGTTCCCTCAATCTTGCATTGCTTATTGTCCGTATGCCGCCGGTGCGGCTTGAACCGCAGCAGAGCGGGGTACAGCAGATCCGCGAGCGGATCGCGCTTATGGAACAGCTCTATGGCAATCTGCATCAAATTCGCGATTCATTCCTGCGCAATTTTTTTTATGGCCGCCCGATCTTTGCGTTGGAACTCACTATTCCGCATATCGGTGAGGAGATGTCGTTTTATCTTGCAGTGCCGCGTAGAATATCGTCCTCGGTGGAAAAAGTCGTGCAGGGTATTTTTCCGGATGCCGAGATACAGCGTGCGAGCGAATACAATATATTTAATCCTGCGGGCAGTAGCGCCGGCGCGTATCTCAAACTCAGCCGCAATCGGTATTATCCGTTGCGTACCTATCAGAAATTGGAGGGCGATCCGATGCACGAAATTACCAATGTGTTTACTAAGCTTGCCCGCGAGGGCGAGGGCGCGGCGTTGCAGATCGTGGCACGGCCGGCGCGCCACAAATGGCAGAGGAAACTGCGCCAACACGCCAAGCTTCTTTTTGAAGGCAAGCATCCGACGCACGGAGTGATGCGCGCCGTAGAGATGATTAGTGAGACCGTTGCCGCTCCTGCGCCATTGTCCCCCGAGTCACAGCAGAAAAAGATGGAATCGCAAAAACGGATCACGCCGCTGGAGGAAGAAATCGTCCGCGGTCTTGAAAACAAAGCGAGCAAGACGCTTTTTGAAGCCAATATCCGGCTGGTTGCGTCCGCCGCGAGCCAAGATCGGGCGGACGCGATATTGCAGGGGCTGGAGCTGGCATTCGCGCAATTTACTGACCCCAATAGTAATAAATTTGTTTTTGATTCCATTGGCGGACGAGCATTTAAGACATTCGCGTTTGATTTTTCTTTTCGCGCATTTGCTGAGGGCAAGACCGCGGTGCTCGGGAGTGAGGAGCTGACGAGCATTTTTCATTTTCCCAATGTGCCGACCGAGACGCCCAATGTAAAAAATCTCAAAGCGCGCGAGGCGCCGCCGCCGCCCAATCTTCCGGCAGATGGACTTTTGCTTGGCTACAATATATTCCGTGGGGAGCGGCGCGATATTCGGATGCTGGATGAGGATCGCCGGCGGCATCTGTATGTTATCGGCCAGACCGGTACCGGCAAGACCACCTTTATTGAGAATCTTGCGGTGCAGGATATTGTTGCAGGCAAGGGCGTATGTTTTATTGATCCGCACGGCGACACCGTGGAGCGGATGTTGGGTATTATTCCGCGCCATCGCCAGCAGGATGTTATCTATTTTAATCCGGGCGATATTGAACGGCCCATAGGGCTCAATATGCTGGAATACGACCCGAATTATCCCGAGCAGAAAACATTTATTGTCAATGAATTGCTCGGTATTTTTAATAAACTTTATAATATGTCTATTGCGGGCGGGCCTATTTTTGAGCAGTATTTCCGCAACGCGACTATGCTCGTGATGGATGATCCGGCGTCCGGCAATACCATCCTTGAAATCTCGCGCGTATTAGCAGACAAGCAATTCCGCGATTACAAAATCTCGCGCAGCAATAACATTGTGGTCAAAAGATTCTGGACCGAGATCGCGGAAAAAGCCGGCGGCGATGCATCGCTCAAAGACATGGTGCCGTACATCACCTCCAAAACGGATAATTTTACGACCAATGAAATAATGCGCCCTATTGTCGCACAGGAGAAATCCGCATTCAATATGCGCGAGGTCATGGATTCTGGGAAGATATTACTGGTCAATCTCTCCAAGGGGCGGCTCGGCGATCTCAATTCCTCGTTTATCGGGCTTATTGTCGTGGGCAAGCTTCTGATGGCATCTCTTGCGCGCACTGACATAGCAGAAGAAAAACGCAAGGATTTTTATCTCTACATTGACGAGTTTCAGAATGTCACGACCGATTCCATTGCGACGATTCTCTCCGAGGCGCGCAAATATCGTCTTAATTTGATTATCGCGCATCAATTTATTGGGCAATTAAAAGACGAGATCAAAAAATCAGTATTCGGCAATGTCGGTTCTATGGCAAGTTTTCGCATCGGAAGCGAAGACGCGGAGTTTTTAGCAAAACAATTCAAGCCCGTGTTTGCCGAGCAGGATTTGCTCAATGTGGATAATTACAATTGCTATATGAAGCTCCTGATGCAGGGCGCGACTGTCCTGCCGTTTAGTATGCGGACCTATGAGCCGGTCAAAGGCGAGCAAGCAAACATTGAAATCATCAAAGAAATCTCCCGCACCAAATACGGCAGGCCGAGAGCAGAAGTGGAGCAGGAAATCATCGATCGGCATCAAAAGCCAGTAGCAGGCGCAGTCGCAGTAGCGGCGCCATCGGGAGTGGTATAACTAATGTATTCTTATCTTATCAATCCAAAACGATCGTGGCCGATTGATAAGATAAAAAAATTATGAAAAAAATTGATTACGGGATTGGGGGATTGGTGGGGTTTTTTGCGGGCGTGGCTATGGTGCCGACGGCTTATGCGGTCGGCGTGCATAGTCCTGCGATATTACTTGCTTTGCCGTGGGTAGGGGCGGCGTGTATTCTTTTCGGCGTATGGCTCGGCGGGTTTTTATCGCGCTGGATGCCGGTTTTTGCGCAACTCGGTAAATTCGGCGCGGTTGGCATATTCAACACCGCGATTGATTTTGGGGTGCTCAATCTTTTGAGTCGGGCGAGCGGTATTACGGCGGGGTTCATTCTTGGCGGGGTCAATATGCCGGGGTTTGCCATTGCGGTCGTCAATAGCTATCTCTTCAACAAGTTATGGGTTTTCAAGGATAATACAAAAGGCGAGCCGTTCATGCATGATTTCCCGAGGTTTTTTGCCGTTACCTTTATCGGCGTCATGCTTAATAGCGGACTGGTGATTTTTCTTACGACTTATGCGCCGTTTCTTTCTGGCATCACTCCTTCGGTGCGTCTCAATCTCGCCAAAGCCAGCGCTACGATTGTAACACTCGTATGGAATTTCCTCGGCTACAAACTCATAGTGTTTCGCAAATCATCTCAGGTAGAATAAAAAGGAATCAATGCATTTCCACACCGCTTACCAACATTTATCAGCGACCGCTGGTAAATGTTGGTAATGATAATAACGGCGATAGGGCGCCGCTTTGAATCTGTAACGGGCTGTGTTATGCTTGCCGCGTATGAGCGAGCAGGTGCTGTATAGAAAATATAGGCCGCGGGATTTCTCGGAAGTGGCAGGACAGGAGCAGGTAACCGGGGCAATACAAAACGCATTTAAGATCGGGCGCGTGGCGCACGCGTATCTATTTTCGGGTCCGCGCGGAGTCGGCAAGACGACTATGGCGCGGCTCATCGCCAAGTCGCTCAATTGCGCGGCTCATGCCAGCGGTAATGGTGATGTGCCATGCAATACCTGCGCGATGTGCACGGATTTCAATGAAGGCCGCGGTGCGGATGTGATAGAAATAGATGCGGCGTCCAATCGTGGCATTGACGATATACGGGAACTGCGCGAGGGCGTACGGTTTGTCCCGACAATGGGCAAGTACAAGATCTATATTATTGATGAGGTGCATCAGCTTACCAAAGATGCGTTTGGCGCGCTTTTGAAAACACTTGAAGAGCCGCCGTCCCACGCAGTATTTATTCTTGCCACGACTGATCCGGAAAAAGTGCCGGCGACTATCGTCTCGCGCACCCAGCACTATCATTTCCGCAGGCCGCGGGCGGAGGAGATTGCCGCGCGTCTGTCTGTTATTGCAAAAAAAGACGGCGTGGTATTGGAGTCTGATGCCGCGCGGCTCATCGCGTTTGCCGCCGAGGGGTCGTTTCGCGATGCGGAGAGTATTCTCGGTCAGGTCATGGCCGTACAGGATAAGAAAATCACCCGCGCGGAGACCGAAGAAATCCTCGGGCTTCCCAAGCGCGAAGCGGCTAAGAAAATGTTTACGCTGATTGCGCAAAAAAAAGCGCCCGAGGCACTGGCACTGATACAGGAATTGAGCGAGGTGGGCTATGATCTGGCATATTTTGCGAAACTCCTTATGCAGTATTTCCGCGCGGCACTTTTTCTTAAAACCGATGCGTCATTGAAATCTTTTGTGATAGCAGAGATGCTGGAAGATGAATACGAATGTATCGCGAGCCACCTCCCATCATTCACTGCAGGAGAACTTGCCGCGGATATAAATATCATTTTTGGCAATCTTGAGCGATTCCGCAAAACGCCGATTCCCCAGCTCCCGCTTGAACTCACCGTCATAGAGCTGATTGACGGAAAAAAAGAAAGCAGGGGAGAGAATAAAGAAGAGAGTTCTC
>JBASTK010000132.1:0-2751 GCA_049274855.1 Candidatus Sungiibacteriota bacterium
GGGATTCGCACCCTCGCATAACGGTTTTGCAGACCGTCGCGTTAACTTCTTCGCCACCGCGCCAAAAGTTTATGCGGGACAGACCGTCGTGTTAGCTACTTCACCACGGCACCATTTTTATGATCTCTCTATCTCGCCTTTCTGCTTCATCGCGCCGAGCGACCTCTCCACTTCTTCGCGTCTCCGTTCCTCCTCATCAATCGCAAAGCGGATTTTGGGTACCGGCCGCATCCGTACCGCACGATTGACCGCCTGCTGGATATGGTACACATTTTTTTGCAGAATGGCGAGCGCATCGCGCTCATCGCCTCCAAATACAGAAATATACGCATTCGCATGCCGCGCATCGGATGAGATCATAACGCGCGTGATCGTCACAAATACGCCATCGCTAAATTCAATCTCGCGATCCACGATACTCGCAATCTGCTCGCGAAAAAGGATATCTAATTTTTCAATCCGGCGGGGTGATGCCATATCCATTGTCATTCCCGACTTGATCGGGAATCCAATTTCTCTCTTGACTGACTGGATTCCCGCTTTCGCGGGAATGACGATTTAATGAAGATTATTAAAACTTTATTTTCTCCGCCTCTTCCTGATACACCGCCAGTTCGTCGCCTTCCTGAATCTGGCCACGGCCTTCTATCGCAAGACCGCAGTCAAACCCCAGCACGACCTCGTCCGCGGGCTTTCGCTCCCGCTCAAGTCCTGCAATCGTGCCGCTCCCTGCGATTTCACGCATCCTAACCAGATCAAATCGCGCGCCTTTCGCTATCTTCCCCTCGGTGACGCGGCCGCCGACTATCTGCTTACCCTTTTCTTTTGTGAATATCTTAAGCACTTTGAGACGCCCCAAATCAACACGCCGCACCTCCGCCGGAATCAATTCCACAATCGTCTCTTTCACGCGATCAATCAATTCATAAATCACATCACCCGTGATAATTTTAATCTTGTGCGCGCGCGCAAGCTCCCTGCTTGCCGCCGCCGTACCCACGCGAAAGCCGACTATACTGACGAGCCGTGTCGCCGCGGCGCGCTTCACATCCGCCTCACCGATTTCCCCGACATCACTCCACAAAATCCGTACGACTATCTGCTCTCCCGAGAGCTGCACGAGCGCATCGCGTAGAGCTTCCAACGACCCAAATACATCCGCTTTGACAATCATATTGAAAACCTTGCGGCCTCCTTCGGTCTCTGATAATTCTTTTGCGGTGCTGTTGCCTTTCTGCTCCGCTATTTCCGCATCCTGCGCCAAACCCGCGATAAACGCCTCGGCTTCGGCACGCGATGCAAATGCGCGAAATGCCTCACCCACCGCAGGCGGGTGTTCCAAACCCGCCACTCGCGCTGGAGATGAGGGATCAGCCGTATCAATCGCTTTGCCCAAAAAATTCTCAAGGATTTTGACTGTTTCCGTCGCGCATCCGATAGCGAGCGTATCTCCTTTTTTCAATGTGCCGTCGCGGATGAGTAGCGTCGCCGAGATGCCGCGGCGCGGATTCATCTCAGCTTCAAGTACTACTCCCTGTGCGGGTATTGCCGGATCACTTTCCAATCCTTCCAGCTCCGCAAGTAAACCAATCGTCTCCAACAGCTCATCCATATGAGCACCAGTTTTTGCGCTCACCGCAACCCATGGCACCTGACCGCCATAGCCCTCTACCAATACCCCTTCTCCGGCAAGTTCCTGCTTGACCCGTTCTTCATTGGCATCAGCTTTATCAGTTTTATTGAGCGCCACCACAAACGGAATCTCCGCCTCGCGCAAGACCGCAATCGCTTCGCGCGTCTGTGTCTTTACACCCTCATCCGCCGCAACCACGAGCACGCCAATATCGGCAACTTTAGCGCCGCGCACGCGAATCTGCGGAAATGCTTCGTGCCCCGGCGTATCAATAAAGGTAATTTTCTTACCGCCGTGCTCCACTTCATACGCACCCATATGCTGGGTGATGCCTCCCGATTCCCCTGCAGTAACCTTGCTCTTGCGATACCAATCCAAAATCGTGGTTTTGCCATGATCAATATGCCCCACTACTACAACAATTGGAGGTCTCGCATTTTTTTTAATTTCTTCGTGCTCCTTTTTCATATCGCTTTTTTCTCAATGGTCTCTGTAAAAACTTTCTGCTCTTCATCCGATAGCGGAGCACGCACACTCCCGCGCTCCACTGCCTTGGCATACAGCCGCGTACCCTCGCGCATATAAAGGGAAGACACCATAACGCCCGTATTTTCTCCATCCAGCAGGACAATAATAAAACTATTGTCCCCGCCGGTATCCTGAAAAGGATTAAAGCGGAGAAATCCCACCTTCTGCACAGCTCTTTGCGCAATCGCCTCTGCCGCAATCATCCGCGGCTCTATCGTCTCCATCTGATGCTCTATGCGCATCATGCGCTGGAGTAAATCATTCGTGAGATCGCCAGATGAATGTGCCCCGCCCAGCACCCGAAACAGACGAGTACGCATTTCAAACACCATCCACCCGAGCACGCTGAATCCTGCGATCACGACCGCACCCAAAATAAAAAATTGATTATCGTATATCCACGGCATAAACATCATCTATAAAAAAGACAGATTCTTTTCAAATCTGCCGATCCGAAACATCTCCTTATAATACACTCTTTCTCCCTTTATCGCAAACTTCCGTTTTGACGGTTAATCTATTTACCGTAAATTATTCTTCAGGCGCGAGATTTGCTCAATCAAGAGCGTGTTTGCGGCAAGGATGATAAC
>JBASTK010000133.1:0-3201 GCA_049274855.1 Candidatus Sungiibacteriota bacterium
AAAAGATCCACGCCGTTAATTTTTTTTACTTCTGAAAACTCGCCCGTCTCGTCGGGAATGAATATTTCGGCAAATGGATTTATAGAGTTATATTTGTATTTTAGTAAATGATTTTGAAGTGCCTCCAAAGACACAATGTACTTGCCTGACTTAAACTCGAATGCATCCCCTTCATCCTCTCCACGCCATACTTTCCCCCCGAGCGTCTCATCAATGATATATGTCATTGAACCTCCCACAGCCAGTCCCACATTTCCTGGCAGTGTCCACGGCGTGGTGGTCCATGCCAAAATGTATGTTTTGTCGTCCGTAGTAAAATCACCGATTTTTTGATTCGGCTTTAATTTAAATTTCGCATACACTGCGGTGTCCGTGTCTTCCTGGTAGCCAAGGCCAACTTCGTGGGATGAGAGACCCGTCTGGCATCGCGGGCACCATGGGACCACTTTGAAATCCTCATAGAGCAGTCCTTTTTTCCAGAACTCCTTGATAATCCACCACAACGACTCAATGTATGAAGTATCATAGGTGATGTACGGATGCTTCATATCAATCCAAAATCCCATCCGTTTTGTCAGCCGTTCCCACTCCTCTTTATATTCCCACACCGACTTCTTTGCCTCTGCGTTAAACTTCGCAATGCCGTAGTTTTCAATTTCTTGTTTGGTTTTGAATCCCAGTTTCTTCTCCACTTGTATTTCCACCGGCAGACCATGTGTATCCCATCCGGCGCGGCGCGGCACATGAAATCCCCGCATGGTTTTGTACCGCAGTACTGCATCCTTGAACGCGCGCGCTTCTATGTGATGTATCCCCGGCATGCCATTGGCGGTCGGCGGACCCTCATAGAAAACAAACTTCTTGCCCTTTTTTGTCCGCGCTAAGGACTTCTCAAAAATCTTCTTGCGCTCCCACAATTTCAAGATATCTTCCTCCCTACCCACGCAGGCAGGTCGTTCCGGAAGAGGTTTCTGATGCTGTATTGAATTTTTCTTATCATTTATCATATTTTTTTGTAATATCACATTTCCTCCGGCGCGTCAATGCCTAATAAATTGAGCCCTCGTTTGAGAGTCGCGGAGGCGGCGGAGACGAGAGCGATGCGAAGATTTTTTTTCTGCTCGTCTTCCTCCTGCATCACCGGATGGGAGTGATAAAATTCGTTGGCGATTTGCGCGAGGTCGTACAGGTATCCGGCAAGAACATGCGGCGAATATATGGCGAGCGCGTCCGTGATGGCTTCGGGCAGGCGCAAGATCGCAAGCGCAAGCGCGCGCTCGCCCGCGTCCAGTTTCATTTCGTCATTTATTTGTAATTTGTCATTTAGAATTTGTAATTTTCGCAGGATACTTTTGAGTCGCGCGTATGTGTATTGGAGATATGGTCCTGTGTTGCCTTCAAACGACAGTGCCCGATCCCATGAAAATACAATATCTGATTCGCGGTGATGCGAGAGGTCAAAATATTTCAATGCGCCGATACCGACCATACGCGCCACGGCATCCGCATTTTTCAAGTCAGGATTTTTTTCACGGATAACTATCGCGGCTTTGTCTACCGCCTCGTCCAGTACTTTTTCAAGCGAGATACCAGTCCCGCCCCGTGTGCTTATGGCGCCCCCTTCCGGCAATTTAACAAATCCATAACTTATGTGCTCGCTCTCACCCACGCCTTCAAATCCGAGTAATTCCGCCACGCGAAACAACTGCTTAAAATGATGCGACTGGCGGACATCCACGACATAAAGATTTTTCCAGAAATGCCACTGTTCTTTTCTATATTTGATCGTCGCAAGATCGCGGAGTAGATAAGTGGATGCGCCGTCTGATTTTATCAGCACCGCCTCATCCAATTTTTCGCTCGTCAAATCAACAATCACCGCGCCGTCTCCGGTTTTTTTTGCAACTTTTTTCTCCAGCACCAGAGCCACGATCGGTGCCATCTTATCCTCATAGAAACTCTCACCCATATGCTCGTCAAACGGCAAGAGCCCGAGATACGCCGCACTTTGCTCAAGATTCTTCATGGAGACATCCACCATCCATTGCCAGATTTTCCTATTCTCCGCGTCACCCTGTTCCAATCTCGCAAACTCCTGTTTTGCTTTTTCACGCCGGTCGGGATCCTCTTTAATCCGGCTATTTTCCGCTAAATATATTTCTTCCAATGTGCCGAATGGATCGTCATTGATTTCTTTCTTATGTAGGTCAGCACCCGCCTCTTTGTAGCCCAAAAGCAAAATCCCAAACTGCGTGCCCCAATCACCCACATGCGTATCAGATACCGCGTGATATCCCTGTGATAGAAATATGCGCTTCAACGCATCGCCGATAATTGCCGAACGGATATGCCCAATATGTGGTCGTTTGGCGATATTGAGCTGGAAATATTCAACGATTACGGTTTTGCCATTGCCGATGTCGCTCCTGCCCCACGCGTCCGGACGCGCGAGGATGTCCGCAAGCGGGTGCCACAGTGCCCGCTCGCTCAAAAAGAAATTAATAAATCCCGGTTTAGCGATTTCAATTTTCTCAATCAGATCATCCGCGCCTATGGCATTTCTGATCCGCTCCGCCGCGTCCATCGGCTTTATCCCGACAGATTTAGCAATCACCATCGCCGTATTAGTCGCATAATCACCATGCGCCGTATCCTCGGTCGGCGCAACAGAAAACTCCGGCGCCGTAATCGCACCAAACTCATCCACAATCGCCTTCTGCGCCAATGCTTTAATTTTCTCCCGCATCATACTGCCACTCTACCAAATTTTGCGAAAAATGAAAGACGCGCATAGAATGGACGCTAATGAACGATCTTGCTGTCAATCGGCGCGCGCATTTTGATTATGAGATACTGTCCACTTACGAGGCGGGGATCTCGCTTTTTGGTTTTGAGGTCAAGGCGATTAAGAGTGGACGCATCAATCTTGCAGGCGCTTACGCACTCATTCGGAACAGTGAGGCGTGGCTCATCAATGCGACCATCCCGCCGTATCAGGCCGCCAACGCCCCCGCTGATTATGACCCGACGCGTACGCGCCGGCTCCTACTCCATAAATCCGAGATTAAAGAGCTTATTGGCGGCGCAACGGAGAGAGGATTGACAATCGTGCCCCTAAAAGTGTATACTAAACGCAATCGCGTGAAGATGCTCATCGGGCTCGGCCGCCGCAAAAAGAAAAGCGACAAGCGCGAGATCATC
>JBASTK010000134.1:0-1712 GCA_049274855.1 Candidatus Sungiibacteriota bacterium
CCATTGAGAAAAATCATTAACCGTAAATTGATCTATCACCCGCGCCGCGCCCACGAGGTCATATTCATTTAGTCCGGCCGTCACATGCCCGACCAGCATATTTAATTTCGCCAGAATCCATTGATCAAGAACATTCTGCGAGGTTGTAGGTTGTAGGTTGTAAGTTGTAGGTTTTTTGACATAAGTATCAAAAAAAACAAAACTATTCCAAAGTGTCGCGACAAATCCGCGAGCGCGAAGTGCCACATCTTTTTCTTCAAATCGCTTCGGGTCGCCCGGACTGTTGACTGTGAAAAAATACCAACGCAAAGCATCCACGCCGTATTTCCCGATCATCTCGTCGTGACTCACGATATTGCCTTTGGACTTGGACATTTTCTCACCCTTCGCATCCAAGACATGACCAAGTGAAATCACATTCTTGTAGGGCGCGGAGCGCCCGAGCAAAGTCGCTATAGCAAGCATGCTATAAAACCATCCGCGCGTCTGATCCACGGCCTCACAAATATAATCCGCCGGATACGCCAATTCGTCATTACGAGGGCGCAAAGCACTCGCGACAATCTTATGAGGCCGGGCCTCATAAGATGAAAAAGGGTAATGATTTTGCGCAAACGGCATGGCGCCAGAATCAAACCACACATCCGCGACCTCCGGCGTACGGCGCATCGCGCCGCCGCAATCTTTTTTTGCACACGTAAAAGCAATCTCATCCACAAACGGACGATGCAGATTAATTTCTTTGTTCTCATCGCGCGGCAATGCGCCCGCGCGCTTTTTTAATTCCTCCACAGAACCAATAACCTCAATCTCGCCGCACTTTTCGCACTTCCATATCGGCAAGGGCGTGCCCCAGTACCGCTCGCGCGAAAAACACCAGTCGCGCACATCGCGCAGAAACTCACCAAATCTCCCGTGCTTGAGATGCAGAGGCACCCAATTTATTTTCTCGTTATTCGCAAGCAATTCTTTTTTCACCGCGGTCGTCCTCACCCACCATGCTTTGCGAGCATAGTAAAGAAGCGCGGTTGAGCACCGCCAGCAATGCGGATAATCGTGCTTGTACGGCTCCTGATGGAAAACCTTATCGCCGAGAATCTCCAGAATCTTTTTTGTGGTCTCCTCGGCTTTTACATCCCTACCCTCCAAATCTCCCAAACCAATATCCTTCTTAAACTTACCGTCTTCCGTCACGGTATGGAAAGTCGGCAGTCCGACTTTTTTGCCGAGCTGATAATCATCTTCCCCATACATCACCGCCGTATGCACCACGCCTGTGCCTTCTGTTGCCGATACAAAATCCGCCGGATAGATCTTGTATGCGGTTTCCGATTTTTTGAATTCGGAAATATCAAAAAGCGGCTGATAAGAAATCTCCATCGTCAAATCTATCCCCTTGATCTTCCTTTCAATACGATATAAATGACCTAAAAAATAACGTACCTGACCATCTTCTTTTTTTACGGCATCGGGAATAAATCCCATCTTCTCGTCTTCAAAAAATGATTTGGAAAAAATGTAATACTCTTCTTTATATCCATCTTTTCTACTTGTATAATCCCGCATCACTTCCCTCATTTTACGGACTACCACATAATCAATATCCTCATTCACCGCCAACCCCACATTTCCCGGCAATGTCCACAGCGTGGTGGTCCATGCTAAAATGTATGTTTTATCGTCCGTCGCAAAATCGCCGATTTTTTGATTCG
>JBASTK010000135.1:0-2107 GCA_049274855.1 Candidatus Sungiibacteriota bacterium
GCCCCGCGCCCGCGTTTTACTTGATGGCGGGCTCTTTCTTCCCGCAAGTAGTGGTGTAAGCCAAAAAACCATCATCAAGGGCGATGAGAAAATCCCGCTCATCGCCGCGGCATCAATTATCGCCAAAGTCCGGCGCGACCGCCTTATGCTCCGGCTTCATAAAAAATACCCCGAGTATCGCTTTGATTTGCACAAGGGTTACGGCACCGCGCTCCACCGCGCGATGATAAGAAAATACGGCAGATGCGAGATTCATAGGAAGTCGTTTCGGTCGGTTTGACACAAGACATAGCGCAGTATAAATTATACACAGCACACATTGAACAAAGAAGGGAGAACACCATGACAACCGACGCGACAGATCTCCTGAATAAATACGGCTCATGCCTTGCAGTGGCAAAAGCATATCTGTCAGGGGAGATTCCCGAGAAGAAGGATTTCGTTTTTGAACTTGTCACGATAGATGATTTGCGGGCCGTTCGTGTATACTTGGGGCTGATGGCTATCGTCGAAGACATACACAAAGACATTTATAAAACGATCTTTGATCTGTAGAAGGGGTAAGTTATTGTTGAGATACCGTTGGAGGATAGTTATCTCCAACGGTTTTCATTTGCCAAACCCCGCGGGGTTTGGTACGATACGGATATGGCATCAACCATAGTGGTCACCATACCCAAAAGCGCGATGGGGCACGGCGAGCTCGTGGCGGTGCCGCGGCGCGAATATGAGCGCCTGCTCAAGAACGGCGGAGAGAAAAGTCCGACATTTCTTGGGTACGAAACGAAACTGTGGAAGGGCAAGAAATATAAAGTGCCGGCGTATCAACTGCACGGCAAAGCCGCAGAGCGGTCGGACCAAGAAGTGAGGGAGGCAATGGCGGAATACAAAGCGGGGAAAACCAAAAAGATTCGTTCCCTTGCAGATCTCTCATAGACGATTCGTATATTTGTTATTATTGGTATATTCGGGATTACTCTATGGTCATACGAATGCGGCATACAAAGGGCAAGCGCAATCGGGTGCGGTCGCACCACGCGTTGAAAGCCGCGCGTTTTACGGCGTGCACTCATTGCGGTAAATCAGTGATGCCGCATATGATGTGCGCAAACTGCGGCTATTATAAAGGTCGCAAGGTGATTGATGTGCTTGCGAAACTGGATAAGAAGGAGCGGAAGAAGAAAGAAAAAGAACTTAGTGAATAGTTTGTAGTTTGTAGTTTGTAGTTTGTAGAAAATCTTCTACCCACTACCCACTAATTTCTACAAACTCTCTATTGTGGCATCTCGTCACCTTGCGCGATTCATTGCCATGCAGGCGCTGTTTGAATGGGATTTCAACGGCAAAAAGCCCGACGCGCTCGGAGCTATGGTGGAACGCAATAAAAAAGAATTCGGCCCAGGGCTTGAAGAGGAGTATTCTTTTATTGACGCCTTGATCACCGGTACCGTGGAGCATCTCCCTAAAATTGACAAAATTATTGCGACTGCGGCGCCCGAGTGGCCTATTGAGCAGATTACCTCCGCGGATCGCGCGGTCTTGCGGCTCGGGCTTTACGAATTGCTTTTTGGCAATCAGGACGAGGTGCCACCCAAAGTCGCGATCAATGAGGCGATTGAATTGGCAAAATCATTCGGCGGAGAATCAAGCGGCAGATTTGTGAACGGCGTACTCGGCACTGTGTATCGGGAAATGGGCGAGCCGGGAAAAGAGTACCCCAAAAGAGAAGAAATTAATGATCAATGGCAAATTTCAAATGACAAATCAATGACTTAAATCCAAATGACCAAAACGCTTTTGGATTTTGAACTTTGGGTTTGATTTGGCATTTGAGCTTTGGCATTTGAATCTCTATGCCTCGTTTTTCCGAACTTGAATCAAAATTATCTTTTCAATTTAGAAATCAAGACCTGTTTCTTCAGGCGCTTACGCATCGCTCGTACTTGAACGAGAATCCGTTGTCGCGGACTGGCCACAATGAGCGGCTGGAGTTTCTTGGAGACGCGGTTTTGGAGCTCGTGGTCACCGAGGCGCTCTATGCGCAGTTTCCGGATAAGCCGGAAGGGGAATTGACGAGTTTTCGCGCGGCTCTCGTGAACGCCAAAAT
>JBASTK010000136.1:0-4907 GCA_049274855.1 Candidatus Sungiibacteriota bacterium
CAAAGCCGATAAAGAAGTTAGCACTTTTATCTTCCCCATATACTCCTTCTCCGAATGTTTTTTCGAACCAGGAAGTTTATAAAAAAGAATCTATTCGTCTTGTGGTTGATGGGGAGTTTAAAATCGCTCAACTGCGAGTTAAGGGGAGCGTTCAGGGTGGGGGAAAACATTTTCTTTTTCTAGATTTTGGTAATAAAAATGGGGTTCTTAATGGCGTAAGAGGTTCTGCAAGTGGAATTGATATTTTAGCCACTGAGGAACGTGGTGGAGTATTTACAAAAGAAGCCCCAATAGATGTTCTTATTGATTTACTCGGAGAAACAACACTTGCTACAACACGAGCTGAATTTCAGACAACTCGGCAAACAACTAAAATAGTAAAACTTTGGGAGGCATTACAACCTTCCCCACCGACCATGACAAGGGTGTTGGTTATTCCGTTTGAAAAGAGTGGAAATTTTACTGGTGCAACCATTATATCTTTAGATTTTGAGTTTTCTTGTAAAGTTGAGGGTAGTTGTGGTGTTGGTATCTGTCCAATCAATGAGATCACTAGTAAGTGTTTGGAAAGAAATTTTGGTTGGTCTAAAATGGATAGCTGGCTGATACGTTCCGGACATAAGAAGTAAAGGGAGAGGTCAATAAACCACACTTATGATTTACCTTTTGTACGGCGCGGATACTTATCGGAGCCGCGGGAAACTGCGGGAGATTATTGATGAGTGCCGGCACAAAGCCGGTACTGCTTTGGAAATGTATCGGTTTGACGGCGAGGAGGATGATTTTGCGGGGCTTGCGGCTATCACGGGCGGGCAGTCGCTGTTTGGCGGGGCAAAAAAATTGATCGTGATTGAGCACCCCTTTGTGTCGGAGCGCCATTTTGCCGCGGTAAGGGATTTTTTGCGCCAGGGCGGCGTCGGCGGACTCGTGGTGTTTTGGGACGGCGCAATCGGCGGAGACGCGAAAAAAATGATCGCAGAGATTGAGCCGCTCGCGGACAAAACGCAGGTATTTGATGTATTGCAAGGCGACAAGCTCGCGCGGTGGATAAAAAAAGAAAGTATCGCGCGCGGATTTAATTTTGCACCCAGTGAGATCACGCGCCTTGCGGCGCTCGGGGGTGATGACTTGTGGACATTGTCCAATGAGATGGAGAAAATAGGATTGGGGGGCGCGGGGTCTGGGTCGCTTTCACCGGAGATGGCGATGAAGGATATGACATTTCTTCTGGGTGATACTTTTTTTGCAAATCCCCAAATTGCATTGCGATGCTTACTCACGCTCTTGTCGCGCGGCGAGGAGGAAATGCGCATGTTCGGGTATCTGGCGGGCATGGCGCGTACGGCACTGGCTGTCAAATCCGCGGCGGACTCCGGGCATCCATTACCGTCATCGTACAAAATCCATCCGTTTGTGGCGAAGAAAACGGCCGCGGCAGTGCGCGGGGTGCCGGTCGGGGAATTGACGCGGCGTCTCATGCGATTTTTTGACGAGGATATTAAAATAAAAACCGGCATTGCGATGCCGGCGGATGCGTTGTTCCGTATGCTCACTTCGCGGATGGCTGTTTTGCCAAAAGTTTTGTAAGGCGGGATTTCAGGCGGCTTGCCTTGTTTTTGGCGATCGCATGCGCTTTGGCGGCTTTGTCCAGCGCAGCATACAGGCGCGAAAGCGCCTCTTTGGTGTCTGATGTTTTTCCCGAGAGCGCCATTTTCTTTACAATTTTTGCCGCATCCGTAAACGCCCCTTTCCGTTTGAGGTTTTGTCGGTGTCGCCGCACTGACTGGCGCAGGGCTTTTTTCGCTGATTGAGTGATAGGCATACAGTGAATGGTGCGCGATAATCACTTTTTTGTCAAATTTTTGATCCGGTCGCGGAGCTGGGCGGCTCGTTCAAAATCCATTTGACGCGCGGCTTTCTTCATTTCGCGTTCCAGCTCTTTGATGATTTGGGCGTTGGTGCCGGATATCAAGGGTAGTGAATCTTCCTCGGACCTATTAAACATGGATGCGCGGATCTCTTTTTTGATTTGTTTAGGATTTACACCATGCGCCTTATTGTATTTTTTTTGAATCAGGCGCCGCCGGTCGGTTTCACCCATAGCGGCTCGCATGGAGCGCGTCATAGTGTCGGCGTAAAGAATGACTTTGCCGTCGGTATGGCGCGCGGCTCTGCCGATGATTTGCAGGAGCGTGGTCTCGTTGCGCAGAAATCCTTCTTTGTCCGCATCCAGTACCGCGATAAAAGACACCTCCGGCAGATCCAGACCCTCGCGCAGGAGATTGATGCCGACAATGACATCGTGTTCGCCGGTGCGGAGTTTGCGCAGGATCTCAGGTCGGTCAAGGGTTTTTACTTCCGAGTGCAGATACTCGGCTTTGATACCGGCTTCCGCTAAATAATCCGCGATATCTTCGGCGAGCCGTTTGGTGAGCGCGAGTACGAGAGAACGCTCATTTTTTATGATGCGTGCCTTTACCTCGCGGATCACATCTTTAATTTGACCGGCGGTCGGGCGTACTTCAACTGCCGGATCCAAAATGCCGGTGGGCCGGATGACTTGTTCGGCAATATGCCCCCTTGATTTTTCCAGCTCGTATGCCGATGGTGTAGCGGAGACATAAGTTAATTGCGCTATTTTAGCGTTGAATTCATCAAAGGTAAGGGGACGGTTGTCTATGGCAGATGGCAATCGGAATCCGTAATTGACCAATGTATTTTTGCGCGAGCGATCTCCCGCATACATGCCGCGCAATTGCGGGATGGTCGCATGCGATTCATCTATAAAGGTGAGAAAATCCTCGCCGTGCGCATGGCGGAAATAATCAATCAGGGTATGGGGCGCGCTCCCCGGCTCACGAAACTCCATGTGGCGCGAGTAATTCTCAATGCCGTTGACATAGCCCGTGGCGCGGAGCATTTCTATGTCATACTCGGTGCGTTGCTTGAGTCGCGCCGCTTCCAGCACTTTGTTTTGTTTTTTCAATTCCGCGAGGCGGTCGGCGAGTTCTTGTTTAATGTTGGCAATGGCAAGGGAGAGCTTGTCCTGGGGCGTTACAAAATGTTTTGCCGGAAACAGCTTATGCTCGCGGACTCGACGCGGACTTTTTTTATCGCGGACTGACGCGGACATAATTTTAAGGTGAGTGATGAGGTTTTTCTCAAACGCGACACTGACAATCTCTTCGCCATTCGGGAGAAATATCTCTATCGTGTTTTCGCGCGTGCGGAAATGCCCTTGCTTGGGATCAATGGGATTGCGGACATATTGCAGGAGCACGAGTCGATGCAGAAGTTCTTTTTGTGTCATCACAGCTCCGACGGCAAGCGCCACTGCAACCTTTTCATATTCTGCGGGACTCCCCACTCCGTAGATGCAGGAGACGGATGCGACGATGATAGTGTCGGGGCGTGTCAGCACGGACGCGGTCGCCGCGTGGCGCAGAGCGTCAATCTGTTCATTGATCTTCGCGTCTTTTTCTATGTAGGTGTCGCTTTGTGGGATATACGCTTCGGGCTGGTAGTAGTCATAATAGGAGACAAAATAATGCACTGCGTTGTCCGGGAAAAATTCTTTGAATTCTTCGTAGAGTTGCGCCGCAAGGGTTTTGTTGTGAGAAATAATCAGCGCGGGCTTTTGCAGGCGTTCAATTACATTTGCCATAGTAAATGTCTTGCCCGATCCCGTGACGCCGAGTAGGGTTTGGTGTGCCGCGCCCGCGGCCAAGCTCGCCGTCAGCTGTTTAATGGCGGTGGGTTGGTCGCCAGTCGGCGTATATTGACTTTTAAGCGCGAATAGCATTTAATAGAGTGTAGTCCTAAAAAGCGCTCTTTGGCAATGTTTTTTTGAGGGAGGTGTCGTATGGCAACACAATTAAGGGGTCTTCCGTACAGAGTACTGGATGATTCGCGTACTGCGGGCTTTATCGATGCCGAGGGTATTGCCGCCCTACTGGATGAAGGATTCACGCAGGAGGCAATTTATCCTGTGGCAAAGGCGTATGATCATGCCCCTCGCGCGCAAGAGTATTTTTTCAGGCAACTCGTCCCGATTTTGAAGGCGTGCGATCCGTATGCGCTCGCTGATTTTTTGCGCGCCGAGATTGCCAAAATCGGCGCCGCGGATTCCGAGGTCAGAAAAAGAAACCTCGCGCGCGCAATCAGGGGGAGTTTAACCAGAGAACCTCTTTCCGTGCGCGTGAGAGTAGCGCAACTCGTTCAGTGGAACAGATTGGATCGCGCCGCATGGCGCCAGTGCATGAAAGATGCGGTATGGGCGTGTCAACGCAGGAACATTGAGCCCGTTCTGGTTGCCTACGCCGTCCTCGTGGCACTTCCGGATATCATTCAAAGGATCGGGGGTTGTTATATTTTGAACCTCGGATGGATCAATGATGCGAGAAATCCATACTGCGGTTTATGCCTGTCCGATGACTCTCCGGCTTTTCTCGTAGAGAAAGGAGAGTGCCTTCCGGTGAATCCGTACATTATGGACGATACCATCAGGACAGGAATTACCTTGAATGATTTGCGTCGCTACTTGGCGAATTGCGGGAACCGCATCGTGACTCCGCGTATCCTGTGGGATGCGCGCGATGCACAAGCGCGGGCGGCGTTCCCGGTTGACGGCAGTACGGTGTTGGAGTGGACGGAGGAGGGATAGAGGAGAAAAATGGCGCATCCGATGATCGTAGGGATTGTTCTTTTTGGTGAAGCAGTGACGATTATATGGCTCGCCGTTTTGGAGCGCACTGGGAGAGCGCCGTGGTTACGGCGTCCTCGGACGCTGCCGCGTCTCTGGACCCTTCGGTGAGAGCTTTCGTTTTAGGAGCGCGGCGCGGTTTCATCCCGCCGCGCTTTTTGTTATACTAGCGCCATGATCAATTTGTTTGAAGGCCGTGTGGCAT
>JBASTK010000137.1:0-1517 GCA_049274855.1 Candidatus Sungiibacteriota bacterium
CTTCACTGCCATCCACCCCGCCGAGAAGTGTGGCGTGCGGAACGAAGTTAGGTGTTTGGCGCTCCTTTGCAATGTCGGCAATGCATTGCGCAAGTGCGTGATACACTTCCGATTTGGTGTCTGGCACGAGCCAGAGCGAGTATCCTGATGCTTTTGACATGATTTTATCCTTAATGTGCGTGTTCAAGGTTCTAGAAGTATCATACTGTATATATACCAATATGTCAACTTCGCGTGGAAAATTTCCTCCCCTCAAACCGGATTTGTTGAATAATTCCCCAAAATGGCTTACCTATATGAGCGTCAAAAAAATAGCATTGCGACGGAAATTGATTTTTGAAACGGATTCCCGTATAGTGAAATGATTGAATGAGTTATGTTGCGAATATGGAGACACTTATTTACAAAGGCATTGCTCATATTGAACAACGGCATTGGTGGTATCGGGGACGCAGGGAAATCATCCTGCGGCTTCTTGCCCAGATGGGTTTTGTTGGTTCTGCCGACACGCCGCGTACGATTCTTTCCGTAGGGTGCGGATCCGGGGAAGAGATCCGTTTTCTGGGGCGATTCGGAAAAGTATACGGCATTGATCCGGGCGAGGACGCGATACGATTCTGCCGCGCGGCCGGGATCGGCGAGCAAGTAACGCAGGCATCCGCAGAGGAGATTCCGTTTCCGGATCAATTTTTTGATGCGGTATTTGTCCTGGATGTGCTGGAACATGTCCGCGATGACGAGCGCGCGCTCGCGCAAATATATCGGGTCTTGAAGCCCGGCGGCATTGTCGTAGTTAGCGTCCCTGCATACGCGTGGCTGTGGAGTAGAGCGGATCTGCGTTCGCATCATTTCCGCCGCTACACGCGCCATGCACTGGAGGAGAAATGTTCCAGAGCGGGATTTACGATACTTCGCGCAACCTACTGCAATGCTATTTTGTTTTTGCCGCTCGCGGTGATCAAATTGTTGACGCGGGTGTGGGAGCCCTCTTGTTGCGTGGGAGCGGAAGTGCAGATGCCGCCTACGGGAGCGAATAGAATTCTCTCATGGCTTTTTTCGCTTGAAGCACCGCTGATTGCGCGCATAGATTTCCCGTTTGGCCTTTCGGTGCTTGCTATTCTGCGAAAATAGATGCGAGGCGCGTTGGCATACGATATATCGTGATGCCATTGGTTTTGTCTTGATAGACCGCTATTAGGTCCGGATAGCGGCGCACCGGATCCTCAGCAAGCATACGCTCCCGCGGGCCATAGTAGAGGTAATCCACGCGATACGGCAGGGTTGTGTTTTTTGCATTGCTTTTCAGTAGTCGCGCATACGACGCGGTCTTCTCTTCAGCGATTTCTGGCGGTATGGCAATCGGCAGGATACTGGTAAAACTGCTCCCCGGAGAGCGGTCGGTATAGAGGAAGGTAAAAAGATAATAGCCGGCCTGCCTGTCTAAATGCGGCCTAAAAGAAAAATAGACGCCTTTGTCATTGGGCTGGTCAGTATCATTGTTATCCTCTAAAGCGGGA
>JBASTK010000138.1:0-3720 GCA_049274855.1 Candidatus Sungiibacteriota bacterium
GTAGAAAAATATGAACAAAAAATACTGCTCGTCATTACCTTTGAGAAGCAACGCGCCCCGTCGCATCCGCGGACAAGATTATCCAAAAGAGAACGGCGGCGACAAAGACAAAAAAGGAGGGGGTAGACGCATAGACGCGATGGCTTGGTAACCCCAAGCCATTGATTTTTTTCAAAATATACCTATCAGGGAGAGCATGCCTCATATTGAGATTGCGGCGGAAAAATTGATTACGGTTTTTGGATTGCCGATTACCAATGCCCTGCTGACGAGCTGGGTAGTGGTTGGTTTGCTTGTGGCGGTTGCTCTGCTTCTGCGCAATCGTACGACACTCATCCCAAACGCGCTCCAAAATGTCGTAGAGTTTTTTATGGAGAGTTTTCTATCATTGATGGAGGGTGTGCTTGGCTCGCGCGAGCAAGCAGAAAAATATTTTCCGATTGTCGGCACGATTTTCCTTTTTATCCTGACATCAAATTGGCTCGGGATTTTACCCGGCATCGGATCTATTGGATTTTTTGAGCACATAGCCGGAGAATCTAAATTCGTGCCGCTTTTCCGCTCTGCGGCAAGCGATCTCAATATGACGCTGGCGCTTGCGACCATCACCGTATTTATGATTCATGTCATGGCAGTCGGCGCCATCGGCATTAAGGATCACATTAGTAAATTCTTCTCGTTCAAGGGGCCTATTGAGTTTTTCGTTGGCATACTTGAACTTGTTTCAGAATTTGCTAAGATAATATCATTCTCATTCCGCCTGTTCGGGAACATATTTGCCGGCGAGGTTTTGCTCATTATTACAGGGTTTCTCGCGCCATACGGCGCACCCATCCCTTTTCTGATGCTGGAAATCTTCGTGGGCTTTATCCAAGCGCTTGTGTTTGCTATGCTGACGGTCGTATTTATCAGCATTGCCGTGAGCCATCACGGTGAAGAGGTAGAGGTCGCGCATCACTAATTAAAATAAGGTTGTAGATGGTAGTGGGTAGGTTGTAGGAAAATTATATAAGAGAAAAAATTGCGGTTCCTACAAACTACAAACTATTTTCCTACTCACTAGATATATGGATCCAGAAACAGTAAAATTGCTCGCAACCGCGGGCGCAATCGTCGGCGGCACCGTGGTGCCGGCCGCCGCCATCGCATTTATCGGCAGTAAGGGATTGGAGGCAATTGGCCGCAATCCCGAAGCCGCGGCAAAAGTACAAACCGCGATGATTCTCGCCATTGCATTTGCCGAGGCAATTGCGATTTATGCGCTTGTCGTAGCGCTCGTTATCAAGTTTGTATAGGCAATGGGAGAGTTAATACATAATTTCGGCGTTGATTGGCGGCTATTACTCGCGCAAGCCGTGAACTTTTTTGTCCTGCTTGTCGTGCTATGGAAATTCGCCTATAGGCCGATTCTCGCAATATTTAAAAAACGCCATGAAGACATTGCCAAAGGTATGACCGATGCGCGAGAGGCAGGCGAACATCTCGCAAAAGTTGAAAAAATCGGAGAGGAAAAATTAAATGTGGCGCGACAAGATGCGCTCGGCATTGTCAATCAGGCCGAAGCGCTCGGCAAGCAAAGAAAAGAAGAGATACTCGCCGAAGCCGCACAAAAAGGCGAGATCGTGCTCGCGGATGCGAAACGGCACGCAAGCGAGGAGCAGGCAAAAGCACAGGAGCAATTTTTTGCGAGCGCCGAGGACCTCATGCGCGAGGGCATTGCCAAAGTGCTTGGCCGACAGACGCCAGAAGAGCGGGATCGCGAATTGATTCATCAGGTAATCAATGAATTAAAATCCGCGTCAAAAACATGAGGAGTACTTCTGGACAATATGCTCACGCACTTATTGACGCGCTCGTCGAGGCATCGGACGATGCTAGGCCGCAGATAATACGCCGTTTTCTTGCTTTGCTCCGCAAAAATAAGGATATGCGGCGACTTGGTGCTATTATGCGTAAAGTAGAAAAGCAATCGCTCGCGGATCAGGGATTGTATAAAATCGCCGTATCATCAGTATCTCCGCTTACCGAAAAAACAAAGAATGAAATTGAAAAATCCCTCGCCAAAAAACTGCTCTGGGAGGAAACCATAGACCCTGCATTGCTCGGCGGCATCCGTATTCTCATTGACGATGAATTACTCATCGACGCGAGCGCTCGCCACCGCCTTGACCGTATGTTCAATTTCACCGCGTCATAAAAACCCTATGAGACCTGGTCTCATAGGAATATAAATATGAAAGATACTATTATCACGCACTTAAAAAAAGAAATCGAGGGGTTTAACGCCCAAATAAAAGCCGAGAAGATCGGGCATGTTTTGGAAGTGGGCGATGGCATTGCCAAAGTGTACGGACTGGCGGATGCGGCATCGCAAGAAATGCTGGAGTTTGAGACGGATGCGGGCATAGTGCAGGGAATTGCGTTCAATCTTGAGGAAGACGCGGTCGGCGCGATACTCCTCGGCGATTACACCGGGGTGCGCGAAGGCGGCGTGGTACGGCAGACCAAACGGGTGTTATCGGTACAGGTGGGAGACGAACTCATTGGCCGCGTAATCAATCCTCTCGGCGTGCCACAGGACGGACGCGGCCCGATTTTTACCAGTGGTACTGACGCGATATTTTTTCCCGTGGAGCGATCTGCGCCGTCTGTCATGGCGCGCGAACCGGTCGGTGTGCCTTTGCACACTGGCATCAAAACCATTGATGCTATGATCCCTATCGGCCGCGGACAGCGCGAGCTTATCATCGGCGACCGTCAAATCGGCAAGACATCTATTGCGATTGATACGATCATCAATCAAGGGCGCGAAAACAGAGGCGAAAACAGGGGTTCAACCCCTGTGTGTATTTATGTTGCAATCGGCCAGAAAGAATCCAAAGTTGCCAAGATCGTGGCGGAACTGAAAGCCGCGGATGCTATGGAATATACCATTGTGGTATCGGCTCCGGCATCTGCGCCATCGCCGCTATGGTATCTGGCGCCATACAGCGCGACTGCCATCGGTGAGTATTTTATGTATGCTGGCCGAGACGCGCTCGTGATTTATGACGACCTATCCAAGCACGCATGGGCGTATCGGGAGCTCTCTTTACTTTTACGCCGTCCGCCGGGGCGCGAGGCATATCCGGGCGATATTTTCTATCTGCACTCGCGGCTTTTGGAACGCGCCGCGCGATTGAACAAAGAAAATGGCGGAGGGTCGCTCACCGCGCTCCCTATCATTGAGACGCAGCTCGGCGATGTATCGGCATATATTCCGACCAATGTTATTTCCATCACGGACGGGCAGATCTATCTGGAGCCGGAGCTTTTCTATCAGGGCATCCGTCCTGCCGTCAATGCCGGGCTCTCGGTCTCGCGCGTGGGAAGCGCGGCGCAAACCAAAGCAATGAAAAAAGTCGCGGGGCGCATGCGACTGGAGCTCGCGCAATTCCGCGAGCTTGCGGCGTTCGCGCAGTTTGCAAGCGAGCTTGATGAAGGCACGCGCAAGCGCATTGAGCGCGGCCGCGTGCTTACTGAAATCCTCAAACAGCCCGAGCGCGCGCCGCTCCCGTTTGAAAAACAAGTGGTGCTGATGTACGCGGGTACCAACGGATATTTTGACGATGTCGCGCCGACCGAAGTCGCCGCGACCGCATTGAAACTTTTGGACTATCTCGAAAAAATGCACCGCGATATCACGCTGGAGCAAATCCAAACCTCTGGCGACCTTGCCCC
>JBASTK010000139.1:0-2303 GCA_049274855.1 Candidatus Sungiibacteriota bacterium
GTTGTATTCATAATCCCATGCCAAAATCACGAGCCGCTTGTAGCCCGCGCCGTCAAGCATCTGTGCTTCCGTCGCCAGATCCTCAACCTTATGCGCCGCGACTGCTCTGTCCGGATAACCACAATAAACAAGTTCCAGCGTTCCATCCTCCGCTTTTCTCACGCCCAAATCTTTGCGGTTCGCCATCGGCTCCGCGCCGTAGAGTTTCAAAATAATTCTTTGCATCTCGTAAATGCGCACACCGCCAAGATAAATCATTTCCCGCTGATAATTGCCGATGTTTTCAATCAAAAACGGTTTGCTTTTCATTTCCACCATTCGCCCACGCGAAACTTGTATACCCACTTTGCCAAGTTCACATCCAATCCAATGGCGATTAAGTTTCTCGGCTACAACAAGTGACGTGCTGGATCCGCCGAAAAAGTCAGCCACAAGATCACCCTCATCCGACGAAGTTTTAATAATCCTTTCCAGAAGTTTTTCCGGCTTTTGTGTATCATATTCAACTCTTTCTAGAGCTACTGGATTTATTTGTAAAATCCTATCCGGATCCCATTTATCTAACCAAGTCCAAACATCATCGCATGGTCTTGCATCTTCGGCATAATATTTTGTCTGCATTCCTGAACCACCTAAAACATATTTCCTTCCATCACCATCATCGTATACATATCTTTCTGGGTCTGTTGTTGGTAGTCTAAGCTGGTGAAATTTAGCAATATTACTCTTCGCATATCTAAAAATAACATCATGTTTTCTCCCAAAATCATTTTCCGGTTTCGTTCCCTGTTGATAATGCCAAATAATCTCATTTCGGAAATTCTCCTTTCCAAAAATTTCATCCATCATCACTTTCACATAGTGGCCAACATGCCAATCAAGATGCACATAAATTGAGCCATCGGGCGCGAGGAGCCGCTTCATTAGTTGCAAGCGCGGGTAGAGCATATCCAAATAGCTGTCCGTGCCGCCGGCCCAAGTATCTTTATAGGCGAGCCGTTCAATTACGCTCGGCTCTTTGGTAAATTCTGTTTCGCCAAGTTTTATTTTGTGCGAGTAGTCCGCCTTGGAGTCAAACGGCGGGTCAATATAAATGAGATTAATTTTGCCTTCGTATCCTTGGTTCAAAAGCGCCTGCATCGCGAGGAGATTGTCGCCCCAGATGAGGCGGTTCATTTTTTGCTTATCCAGTTCTTCCTCTCCCAGAAGTTTATCTTGAAAAGACATCGGCAAAGTCCCGGCGGTTTCGGGATTTGGGATCACCACCTCAGCTGTTTGAAATTCAATGTCTTTTGGGTTCGGCGCGCGATGGGGCTTGGAGTCCCACACAATCCGCGCCGAATCCTTTTTGCGATGTATGCCGTTATTGCTCATAACTATTTCATTAAATCATCAAGAGAAACTCCAAGCGAGTCGGCAATTTTCTTAACTGTATCAATAGTGGGATTAGGCGTGTCGCCGGATTCAATCTTAACAATAGTAGGGAGAGATAGGTTGGCCGCGCGTGCTAACGCCTCTTGAGAGATGCCCTTTCCCTGCCTGTATTTCCGAATTGTTTTACCTATCCCCGGTTGATCTTTTGACATACTTGTATAACTCTATATATAATGGCTTATGAGTTGGTGTGTATAAGTATTATACTACAATGACAAAATATTTTATCTACGCCCGCAAAAGCACCGATGTTGAAGACAAGCAAGTCCGGTCTATTGATGACCAACTTGCTGTCTTGCGCGCGTTAGCGAAAACAGAAGGACTAAACATCTCCGAAGAATTTATTGAAAAGCAGTCGGCAAAAATGCCCGGCCGCCCCATCTTCAACGAGATGATGGAACGGATAGAGAAAGGTGAAGCGCGGGGCATTGTTTGTTGGAAACTTGACCGCTTGGCGCGCAATCCGGTAGATGGCGGTCAAATTAGTTGGATGCTCCAACGCGGCATCATTCAGCACATCCAAACGCACGATAGAAGTTATCGCCCCAACGACAATGTTTTGATGATGAGTGTGGAGTTCGGGATGGCCAATCAATATATTCTTGATTTAAGCACGAACACTAAACGCGGGCTTTACGAGAAAGTGAAGCGTGGCGAGTATCCGAATATCGCGCCCATCGGCTATATAAACGATGTGCGTATCAAACAAATTATCGTTGATCGCAAGAAAGCGAAAATCGTGAAAGAGGCCTTTGAGTTATATTCTCGCGGGCAGTCGCGGCTGGAGGACATTTCCGAGCTTTTCCTAAAGCACGGCGTAAGGTCTAAAGAAGGCAATCGCCTCCACTCCACCCGCATTGTGAGAATCC